>NZ_JAWIRX010000009.1:0-147638 GCF_036319965.1 Stenotrophomonas sp. SMYL41
TGGACAATCATCCTTCCTGCAGGCGCCTTCACAAGATACCTGCGCATACTTTCAAAGATCCGGGGAAGTGGCCTCAGCGCCGTTCCCGTGTGCTGCGAAGTTTCCTTCGTAGCGAGCCGCCCATTATGCCAGACTTTTTCAGTCCGTCAACACCTTCGTTCGATCATCTCGTTCGGTGGTGGTGGGCGCCCTGTTGCCGCTGAAGCCCCTTGGTGGCGACCCCTGCGACGGGGGAGGAGAAGTATGTCCCCATTCCCATCATTTGTGAAGGGGGTGTGGCGATTTTTTTCAACGGATGTTGCATCCGTTCATCCGTCGCGCTGCGGGATCCCGCGAAGAGCAGCCAGGCGCGGGCTTGGCTCTACAAGAACATAAGGAAGGGCCGGCTGCGCCGGCCCTTCCTTTGTCTCAGGCCGCGACCAGGCGCACGCGGGCGAAGGTGCGCTTGCCGACCTGCAGCAGGCCTTCGAAGCCGGGCTGCAGCACCTGCTGGCCGTCTTCGACCACTTCGCCGTCGACCTTGACCGCGCGCTCCTTGAGCTTGCGGTTGGCTTCGGAATTGCTGGGGGTCAGACCGGCCGCAGTCAGCAGTGCGGCGATACGCAGGCCTTCGACCGGGATCACCACGTCCTGCAGCGGCAGCAGGGTGATGTCCCCCTGCCCGGTCACCGCCGCTTCCCAGCCGGCAATGGCCTGCTCGGCCGCCGCAGCGTCGTGGAAGCGGGTCGCCAGTTCACGGGCCAGGCGCAGCTTGACCACGCGCGGGTTCAGGACACCACTGGCCACCTGCTCACGCAGCTGCACGGCCTCGGCCTGGCTGATGTCGAAGGACAGCAGCTCGATCCAGCGCCACATCAGGGTGTCGTCCACCTTCATGGTCTTGGTGACGATGTCGATGGCCGGCTCGCTGATGCCAATGTAGTTGCCCAGCGACTTGGACATCTTGTTGACGCCATCCAGGCCTTCCAGCAGCGGCATGGTCAGCACGACCTGCGGCTTCTGGCCGTGGTGCTCCTGCAGGCCACGGCCCATCAGCAGGTTGAACTTCTGGTCGGTGCCGCCGAGCTCGACATCGGCTTCCAGGGCCACCGAGTCGTAGCCCTGCACCAGCGGGTACAGGAATTCGTGGATGGCGATGGACTGCTGGGCGGCATAGCGCTTGGCGAAGTCGTCGCGCTCGAGCATGCGTGCCACGGTGTGCTGGCCGGCCAGGCGGATCATGTCGGCCGCGCCCATCTTGCCGAACCACTCCGAGTTGAAGCGGACTTCGGTACGGCTGCGATCCAGCACCTTGAACACCTGTTCCTCATAGGTCCGGGCGTTGGCCAGCACGTCGTCGCGGCTGAGCGGCTTGCGGGTCAGGCTCTTGCCGGACGGGTCCCCGATCATGCCGGTGAAGTCGCCGATCAGGAAAATGACCTGGTGGCCGAGGTCCTGGAACTGGCGCATCTTGTTCAGCAGCACCGTATGGCCCAGGTGCAGGTCGGGCGCAGTGGGGTCGAAGCCGGCCTTGATCCGCAGCGGGCGGCCTTCCTGCAGGCGCGCACGCAGATCCTCGAGCTTGAGGATCTCGTCGGCACCGCGGCCGATCAGGGCAAGGGCTTCTTCAATCGAGGACACGTGACTACTCCCGGCAACGCCGATTCTTGTGTGGGGTGTTAAAGCAAAGTTAACCCGATTGGCTTCACAAAAGCCAATGGGCACAAGGGTTTGACGCGGTTTTCTCAGGTGTCTATGGTAACCGGCGATCAGGCCCGCGCTCCCGGGCCGCCAGGAAAAAACCGCAGATGCACAATTCCGAACAAGGGCGCGCACGCAAGCAGCGCTTCCAGGAACGCCTCCACGTCCTGCACGACAACGCCCTGCATCGGAAGCTCAGGCGTCATCTTCCCGCCGCCTTCAATGAGCGCTGGACCCGCCGCCATTGGATGCACGCCAGCCTGTTCGCAACCATCGGCGCCCTGGTGGCGACGATCGTCCCCGGCTTCTCGCACACCATCGATGCACCTTACGCCGACAGCCACACCAGCCTGGCGCTGCCGTTGCCACCGCTGGCGATGGCCCGCCAGCAGCAGGTGCCCGGTGACAGCTGGCAGGTGCTGCGGGTGCAGCGCGGCCAGACCCTGAGCGACCTGTTCGACAAGGCTGGCATCCCGGCCACCACCCTGCACCGGGTACTGGACCACCCGGGCGCGCGTGAGGCGCTGACCAAGCTTCGCCCGGGTGCCGAGATCGCCTTCGACATGCCGCTGTCCGGCGACCTGCGCAGCATCCGTTTCGACCGGGATGCCGACAACCGGGTCGAACTGAGCCTGGCCGGCGATGACATCAAGGAGAAGGTGACCCAGCGCGAGACTTCCACGCGCACCGTGGTCACCAGCGGCGAGATCACCAGTTCGCTGTATGCCGCAGCCCGCCGGGCCGGGCTGTCGCCGTCGGCGATCGCGACGATGACCGACGACATTTTCAAGTACGACATCGACTTCTCGAAAGACCTGCAACCGGGCGATCGCTTCAGCGTGGTGATGGATGAGACCTGGCGCGAAGGCGAGAAGGTGGACACCAGCAAGATCCTGGCGGCGACCTTCACCACCGGGGGCAAGACCTATTCCGGCTTCCGCTTCGACCGCAACGGCAAGTCCGAGTACTACGACATCAACGGCCGCTCGCTGAAGAAGAGCTTCATCCGCATGCCGATCCCGTTCGCGCGGCTGAGCTCGACCTTCGGTGCGCGCAAGCACCCGGTGCTGGGCAAGATGCGCATGCACAAGGGCGTGGACTACGCTGCGCGCACCGGCACCCCGATCATGGCCGCCGGCGACGCCCGCGTGCAGTTCGCTGGCGTGCAGCGCGGCTACGGCAACGTGGTGATCCTCGACCACGGCCGTGGCCACACCACCCTGTACGGCCACATGTCGCGCTTTGCGAACATCAAGACAGGCCAGCGCGTGGCCCAGGGCACGGTGATCGGCTATGTCGGCTCGACCGGCCTGGCGACCGGCCCGCACCTGCACTACGAATTCCGCGTCAACGGCGAGCACCGCAACCCGCTGACCGTAACCATGCCGCCGCCGGAGCCGCTGAAGGGTGCCGAGCTGGTCGCCTTCCGCGCGCAGACCGCACCGGCGATGGCGCGCATCCAGGGCATGGAGAAGCTGATCTACGCCGATGCCAGCCCGGCACCGACCAGCCGCGACGAGGCCGCCACCGAGGTGGCCAGTGCCAAGGACAAGCAGGCGACCGGCCGCAAGCGCGGCTGAGCCCCTGCGTTGACGAAGAAGGACGCGGCAGCCCAAGCTTGCCGCGTCCTTTTTTTATGCCTGCCATGAACACGACTGCCGACGTTGACGCCCCCCTTTACCTTGGCCTGATGTCGGGCACCAGCGCCGATGGCATCGATGCCGCGCTGGTGCAGTTCCCCAGTGGCGGTGGCTGCCGCTTCGTGCACGGCCTGACCGCCCGCTGGGAGCCGGTGCTACGTGCGCGGCTGGTGGCGCTGGGTGAAGGTGGACCGCTGGACTCGCTGGAGGAACTGGGCGAGCTGGATGCGCGGATCGCGATCAACTTCGCCGACGCCGCCAACCAGCTGCTGGCCGAAGCCGGCGTGGACCGCAGCCAGGTGCGCGCGATCGGCTCGCATGGGCAGACCGTGCGCCACCGCCCGCTGGCCGACCCGGCGTTCACCGTACAACTGGGCGACGGCAACCGCATCGCCGAGCTGACCGGGATCACCACGGTGTCCGACTTCCGCCGCCGCGACGTGGCGGCCGGGGGCCATGGTGCGCCGCTGATGCCGGCCTTCCATCTGGGCATGCTGGGCACCGCCGATGAAGACCGCGCGGTGCTCAACCTGGGCGGCATCGCCAACCTGACCCTGATTCCGCGCGAGGGCGCGGTGCGTGGCTTCGATACCGGCCCGGCCAACGCGCTGATGGATGCCTGGTGCCAGCGCCACACCGGCCGCACCTTCGATGCCGACGGCGCGTATGCCGCCAGTGGTGCGGTGGACGAGAGCCTGTTGGCCAGCTGGCGGTCCGACCCGTGGTTCACGCTTCCGCCGCCGAAGAGCACGGGCCGCGAACAGTTCCACCTGGCATGGGCCGAGGCGCATATGGACGAAGGCCAGTACGCCGCCGCCGATGTGCAGGCCACCCTGCTGGAGCTGACCGTGGCGACCGTAGTCGATGCGCTGCTGGCGCAGCAGCCGCAGACCCGGCGCCTGCTGGTCTGTGGCGGTGGCGTGCGCAACCAGCAGCTGATGAAGCGCCTGGCGGCGCGGCTGCCGGGAGTGCAGGTGGATTCCAGCGCGGTGCACGGGTTGGACCCGGAGTACGTCGAGGCGATGGGCTTTGCCTGGCTGGCGCAGCGGACGATGGACGGGCTGGCCGGCAACCTGCCGAGCGTGACCGGGGCGAAAGGGCCGCGGATCCTGGGCGCGATCCACCTGGCGTGAGGTGGTGCCATCCGCGCATGGCGTGGATCTACCGGGAACGGCAGTCGAGCATGGCTCGACTCCCCAAAGGCGCTAATCGAAGCCCTGTCCTGCGGGCAGGGCCTGCAGGGCGGCGATGGCGTCGGAGAGCGCGTCCACTTCGGGATCGCCGAAGCCGGAGCGGACCTCCAGTTCGCTACTGAACAGGCCCTGCTCCAGCAAGGCGGCGCAGGTCTGTTCGTGGGTCCAGCCGCGGGCAACCGCGACGCGTCGGATACGTTCCAGCAGCAGCGGGTCCAGGTCCCGCAGCACAACATCGGCCATGCTCACTTCCCCGTTCGCAGGGCACCGCCCCCTCGGCGCGTCGGGGGCGATGATCCCGCAGACCGGGCGGGCAGGCAATCAGGCGACCGGCGGCCCGCGGTCGGCGATCCGCGGCCACAGCCACGCCAGCAGCAGCAGGGTCGGCACCACGGTGATCGAGCTGAGGATGAAGAACGTGCTGTAGGACGTGGCCTCGACGATATAGCCGGAGACACCGCCGACGAACTTGCCCGGCAGGTTGGCGAGCGAGACCAGCAGCGCGTACTGGGTGGCGGTGAAGTTGCGGTCGGTCAGCGACGACATGAAGGCGACCAGCACGGTGCCGGCAAAGCCCTGGAACAGGTTGTCGGCACTGAGCGCGGCATAGAACGCCCACAGCTTGCCCGGATTGTGCGCCATCAGCAGGAAGGCGAGATTGGACAGCGCCACGCCCAGTGAGGCCACCAGCAGCATGCGGCGGAAGCCGAACGCGGCTACCGCGATGCCGCCCAGGAACGCGCCGCCGATTCCCATCCACACGCCGAACAGCTTGGACACGGTGGCGATGTCGGCCTTGTCGAACCCCGAATCGAGATAGAACGGCCCGGCCATCACACCGATCACCTGATCGGGGAACTTGAACAGGCCGACGAAGGCCAGCAGCACCAGCGCCAGCGCCACGCCATTGCGGCTGAAGAAGCTGGAGATGGGCTGGACGAATGCTTCGGCGATATCGATGCGGCGCTGCACGGCGATGGCCGGGCGCTCCGGTTCGGCGCACAGCAGGGTGGTGACGATCGGCAGCAGCATCAGCGCTGCCATCGCCAGATAGGCGACGATCCAGCCTTCGAACTGCGCCAGGTACAGCGCGCCAGCACCGGCCAGGATCAGGCCGATCCGGTAACCCAGCGTATAGGTGGCCGCCAGCGCCGCCTGGGCGGCCTGCGGTGCGATCTCGATGCGATAGGCATCGACGGCGGAGTCCTGGGTGGCACCGGCGAACGACGCCACCAGCACCCACATCACCAGCGGCCAGACACCCTCCTCCGGCCGCACGAAGGCCAGCGCGACCAGGCCAACCAGCACCAGCACCTGCGACACCAGCAGCCACGAACGGCGGCGGCCGAGCCCGCCCAGCAGCGGAAAGGCATAGCGGTCCAGCAGCGGTGCCCACAGGAACTTGAGCAGGTAGAAGAAGCTGGCCAGGCTGATCAGGCCGATGCTGCCCAGGTCCAGGCCGACGTCTCGCAGGCGCGTGGACAGCGTCTGCGAAGCGATCAGCAGGAACGGCAGGCCGCTGCCGAACCCGAGCATGGCCATGGTCAGCGCCGACGGGGTACCGAAGGCGCGCTTGATGCCTGCCCAGCCCTTGTAGCTGACCGGCGTGGCGGCCTCGGTCACAGGTCGTAGTCCACGGTGAACGGCGCGTGGTCGGAGAAGCGCTCGTCGCGGTAGATCGAACAGCTACGCAGTTTGTCGCGCAGGCCCGGGGTGACGAACTGGTAATCGATGCGCCAACCGACATTGTTGGCGCGGGCGGCGCCACGGTTGCTCCACCAGGTGTAGTCCTCGCCGGTGGGGTTGAGCAGGCGGTAGGCATCGGCCCAGCCGCGGCCAGCGGCGACATCGGTCGCCTGGCCGTGGTCGGCGCAGAGGGCGTTGAGCCAGTCGCGCTCTTCCGGCAGGCAGCCGGAATTCTTCTGGTTGGACTTCCAGTTCTTGATGTCCAGCGCCGAACGCACGATGTTCCAGTCGCCGCACAGCACGTAGTCGCGGCCGCTGCGCGCCCACTCCTCGAGGATCGGCCGCAGCCATTCCATCACTTCGAACTTGAAGCCCTGGCGCAGGTCGCCCGAGCTGCCGGACGGGATATAGAAGGAGACCACGCTGAGGTTGCCGTAGCGTGCCTCGATGTAGCGGCCTTCGTCGTCGAACGGGGCCCAGCCCAGCGAGGTGATGACCTGGTCCGGCTCGCGCTTGCTGTAGATCGCCACGCCGCTGTAGCCCTTCTTGGTGATGGCGTCGCGGTAGAAGCAGTGGTGGCCATCGGGGCGGAACATCGGGTCGGTCAGCTGGTCTTCCTGGGCCTTGGTTTCCTGGATGCACAGGACGTCCGCGTCCTGGGCACGGAACCAGTCGAGGAAGCCCTTGGTCGCGGCGGAACGGATGCCATTGGCGTTGAAACTGATGATGCGCATGCGGGGACCTGCGGCGGGAAACCGGGCAAGCATACCGGTTGCCCGCAGCGCTGCGCAGTCCGCAGGGCCGGGCCTGGACAGCCTTCACAAGGGCCCGGACGAGCGCGAAACGCCCAGCTGGATTAGGATTTGTGCTCCAAATGAAGATGAATCGAGTTTTGATGAGCGACCACCGCCACCGTTTCCTGCAGCTGGCCCTGACCGCCGACGCCCTGCGCTTCGGCCAGTTCACCCTCAAGTCCGGCCGGCTGAGCCCCTATTTCTTCAACGCCGGTCGTTTCGACTCCGGTTCGCTGCTGTCGCAGCTCGGCGCCTGCTATGCCGATGCCATCGACGCCACCGGGATCAAGTACGACGTGGTGTTCGGCCCGGCCTACAAGGGCATCCCGCTGGCCACCGCGATGGCCTGCGAGCTGGCCCAGCGGGGCCGCGACCTGCCGCTGTCGTTCAACCGCAAGGAAGCCAAGGACCATGGCGAAGGCGGCAAGCTGATCGGCGCCGACATGAATGGCAAGCGCGTGCTGATCGTCGATGACGTGATCACCGCCGGTACCGCGATCCGCGAAGCGCTGGACATCATCCGCACTGCCGGCGGCACCCCGGCCGGCATCGTGGTGGCACTGGACCGCCAGGAGATCGCCTCGGAAACCGACCGCCGTTCGGCGGCGCAATCGGTGGCCGAAGAGGCCGGCATTCCGGTGATCGCCGTGGCATCGCTGGCCGATCTGCTTGATTTCGCCTCCGGCAACCCGGAACTTGTGGGCTACCGACAGCCGCTGGAAGCCTACCGGGCCCAGTACGGCGTTCGTTCGATCCGCTGACCGACCAGGGGAAAGGTCATGTCCCGAGTTCCTGCTGTTCTCTTTGCCGGCCTGCTGCTGGCCGTGCCGTTCACGCTGCCGGCGCAGTCGCGCGACGGCGGCAAGGTGGAAAAGAAGCTGTACTGCTGGAACGAGGGCAAGGAGCGGATCTGCAGTGATTCGCTGCCGGCCGATGCTGTCAATCACGCCCGCGAGGAGTTCAATGCGAAAAGCGGCCTGCGCAATGCGCAGGTCCAGCGCGCGTTGACTGACGAAGAGCGCGCCGCGGCCAGCACCGTGGCACAGCAGCAGCAGCTGGACCTGATGGCCGAGCAGACCCGCCAGCGCACCGAGCAGGCGATGCTGTCCACCTATGGCAGCGAGGACGACCTGCGCCGGGTGTTCGCCGAACGCCAGGAAGTGCTGGACAACAACCTCAAGACCGCCGAGTACAACGTCACCAGCCTGCGCGAATCGCTGGTGGCGCTGCTTTCAGCCGCCGGTGACCGTGAACTGGCCGGTGCCAAGGTGGCCGACAAGCAGGCCGAGGCGATCCGCCAGCGGCACGTGCAGCTGCAGTCGCAGCAGCGCCTGCAGGCCGGATTCCTGCAGCAGCAGCAGGCGCTGAAGGCGGAAATCGAAAGCAGCCTGCAGCGTTACCGCGAACTGAAGGGGCTGGTGCCGGCGAGCCAGGTTCCTTGATTCCCGTTGCAGAGCCGGGCCCATGCCCGGCTCTACGGAAGGCAGGCCTGGTTACGGCTTGGCCCGCGGAATTTATGCACTCTTTACGCGTCGGCCCGGTCCGGCGCGTAGTGCGTTTATGGGGGGCAGGATGACGATGACGGCCTGAGGTGGAGGGGTTCCACCAGGACGCTATTGCAATGTCCCCCTGGCTGTCGTTGTTGTGTGGCGTGCTGGTGCTGGTCGCCGCCGCCTATCTTCTTTATGTCGTGCTGCGGCCCGAGTCGTTCTGAGCGGAGACTGCCATGACTGAGATTCTTGCCATTCTTGCCGCCAGCGTGCTGCTGGCCTGGCCGCTGGGCCTGTACCTGGCGCGTGTGATGCGCGGCACGCCGATGAAGGTCGACGTGCTGTTCCACTGGATTGAAAAGCCGCTGTACAGGGTGTTCGGCGTCGATCCGTCGCGCTCGATGTCCTGGCGCGGCTACGTGCTGGCCTTCGTGCTGAGCAACGTGGTGGTCGCTGTGTTGACCCAGGCGGTGTTCATGACCCAGGCCTGGCTGCCGCTGAATCCGGACCAGATCCCGAACATGCGCTGGGACACCGCGCTGCACACGATGATCTCGTTCCTGACCAACACCAACCAGCAGCACTATTCGGGCCAGGCACAGCTGTCCTACCTCTCGCAGATGACCGGCATCACCGGCCTGCAGGTGGTGACACCGATGATGGGCCTGGCGCTGGCGGTGGCGACGCTGCGCGCGTTGTTCTCGCGTGCGCCGCAGGCCACGGCGGCCAGCGGTACCGGCGATGATCGCCAGGTGGCGGTCGGCAACTACTACGTGGACGTGGTGCGCCTGTGCGTGCGCTTCCTGCTGCCGCTGTGCCTGGTATGGACCCTGCTGCTGGCCAGCCAGGGCGTACCGTCGACGATGGCCGGTGGGCCGCAGGCCACGCCGATCGATGCCAGCGCCGGCATGGCCGAACAGAAACTGCCGTTGGGCCCGGTGGCGGCGATGGTCGCGGCCAAGCAGCTGGGTGCCAACGGTGGTGGCTGGTACGGCCCGAACAGCAGCTTCCCGCTGGAGAACCCGACCCCGCTGTCGAACGCGCTGGAGATCGTCGGCATCCTGCTGGTGCCGATGGCGGTGATCTTCATGATCGGCGCGTTCACCGGGCGCCGTCGCTTTGGCGCGCTGGTGTTCAGCTGCATGCTGGGCATGTCGCTGCTGTCCACCGGCGCGACGGTGTGGAGCGAAGGGCATAGCGCCAGCGCCGCCACCCCGCTGCTGATGGAAGGCAAGGAAGTGCGCTTCGGCGCCGACGGCACGGCGCTGTGGGCGGCGGTGACCACCCAGGTCTCCAACGGCTCGGTGAACGGCATGCACGATTCGCTGGCGCCGCTGAGCGGTGGCATCGCGATGGTCAACATGCTGGTCAGCGCGATCTGGGGCGGCATCGGCTGTGGCCTGCAGCAGTTCATCGTCTATCTGCTGCTGGGCGTGTTCCTGGCCGGGTTGATGACTGGGCGCACGCCGGAACTGTTCGGCCGCAAGCTGGAGACGCCACAGGTGCGGCTGCTGGCCCTGCTGGTGCTGCTGCAGCCGATCACCCTGCTGGTGTTCACCGCGATCACCCAGGCCGTGCCCGGCCTGGCCGGCACCTCCAATCCCGGTTTCCATGGCATCAGCCAGGTGTTCTACGAGTATGTCTCGGCCTACGCCAACAACGGCTCGGGCTTCGAAGGGCTGGGTGACGCCACGCTGTGGTGGAACCTGAGCTGTTCGCTGGTGCTGCTGCTGGGCCGCTTCCCGCTGCTGATCATCCCGCTGGTGGTGGCCGCACAGCTCGCCGCCAAGCGCCAGGCGCCGGAGTCTGCCGGCAGCCTGCAGATCGAAACCCCGACCTTCGCCCTGACCCTGGTCTCGGTGATCGTCATCCTGACCGTGCTGCAGTTCATGCCGGCGCTGGTACTCGGCCCGATCGCCGACCACCTGAGCCTGGGACTGCACTAAGGACACCCTGATGAGTACCCAAGCAAGTTCAACCCGTAGTACCCATGCACCGCGCCCCGCCCTGCTTGATGGCGCCGGCCTGCGCCGTGCGCTGGTCGAAGCGGTGCGCAAGCTGTCGCCGATGCATCTGGTGCGCAGCCCGGTGATGGCGGTGGTGATGGCCGGCACGATCGTCGCCGCGATCGTCACCCTGACCGGCAACGCGCCGCTGGGCTTCGGCCTGGCGGTGACCGCGATCCTGCTGGTGACCGTGTTGTTCGGCAACTTCGCCGAGGCGGTGGCCGAAGCGCGCGGCCGTGGCCAGGCCGCCTCGCTGCGCCGAGCCCGCCAGGACCTGGTGGCGCGCCGGCTGGCTGCGCCGCAGCCGGGTGCCGCTGAAACCCAGGTGCCGGCCGCCGAACTGCGCCCGGGCGACCACGTGATCGTCAGTGCCGGTGAACTGGTGCCGGCCGATGGCGAGATCGTGCAGGGCCTGGCCACCATCAATGAAGCGGCGGTGACCGGCGAATCGGCCCCCGTGCTGCGCGAGGCCGGTACCGACCGCTCCGGCGTGATCGGTGGCACCAAGGTGCTGTCCGACCAGATCATCGTGCGGGTGACCGCCGAACCGGGCCACAGCTTCCTGGACCGGATGATCGCCCTGGTGGAGGGCGCCAACCGGCAGAAGACCCCGAACGAGATCGCGCTGACCCTGCTGCTGGCGGCGATGACGCTGACCTTCCTGGTGGTGGTGGCGACGCTGCCGGCCATCGGTGCAGCCGTGGGCGTGCAGGTCGATCCGCTGCTGCTGATCGCGCTGCTGGTGTGCCTGATCCCGACCACCATCGGCGGCCTGCTGCCGGCCATCGGCATCGCCGGCATGAACCGTGCGCTGGCCGCCAATGTGTTGGCCAAGTCGGGCAAGGCGGTGGAAGTGGCCGGCGACGTCGACGTGCTGCTGCTGGACAAGACCGGCACCATCACCTACGGCGACCGCCAGGCCAGCCACTTCCATCCGCTGGCCGGCATCGACGCCAGCCAGCTGCGCGAAGCGGCACTGCTGTCCTCGCTGGCCGACCCGACCCCTGAAGGCAAGTCGATCGTGCGCCTGGCGCGCGAACAGGGCTGCACCACCGCCGAACCGGACCATGCCGACTACCTCGCCTTCAGTGCACAGACCCGCATGTCGGGCGTGGACCTGGAACACGGCCGGCAGATCCGCAAGGGCGCCGCCGATGCGATCCGTGCCCATGTGCAGGCGCTGGGCGGCAGCGTGCCGGCTGAACTCGGCGGGCGGGTCGAGCAGGTCGCGCGCAATGGTGCCACGCCGCTGGTGGTGGCCGAGGGTCGCCACGTGCTGGGCGTGATCGAGCTGTCGGACGTGGTCAAGCACGGCATGCGCGAGAAATTCGCACAGCTGCGGGCAATGGGCATCCGCACGGTGATGATCACCGGCGACAACCCGCTGACCGCCGCCGCCATCGCCGCTGAAGCCGGCGTCGACGACTACATCGCCGAGGCGCGCCCGGAAGACAAGCTGGCGCGCATCCGCCAGGAGCAGGCCGGTGGCCGCCTGGTGGCGATGGTCGGCGACGGCACCAACGACGCCCCGGCGCTGGCGCAGGCCGACATCGGCCTGGCGATGAACTCCGGTACGCAGGCGGCGAAGGAGGCCGGCAACATGGTCGACCTCGATTCGGACCCGGCCAAGCTGCTGGCGGTGGTGGAAGTGGGCAAGCAGCAGCTGATCACCCGCGGCGCACTGACCACCTTCTCGCTGGCCAACGACGTCTCCAAGTACTTCGCGATCCTGCCGGCGCTGTTCGCCGCGGCCGTTCCGACCATGGCCGCACTGAACGTGATGCAGCTGTCCAGCCCGCGCAACGCGGTGCTGGCGGCGCTGATCTTCAACGCCCTGGTGATTCCCGCCCTGATCCCGCTCGCCCTGCGTGGCGTGCGCTTCCGCCCGGCCACTGCAACGGCGCTGCTGCGCCGGAACATGCTGGTGTACGGCGTCGGTGGCGTACTGCTGCCGTTCGCGGCGATCAAGTTGATCGACCTCCTCCTTGTCCTGGTATTCGGCGCATGAACCGTTCTGTGTCCACGTCATCTTCCCTTCCGCGCGAACAGAAGGCCGAGGCCCGCGTGGCCAGCCTGCAGGATGGCGCCAGCTGGCGCCCGGCGATCGGCCTGGGCCTGGCCACCCTGCTGCTGGCTGGCGCGGTCTACGCCGGTATCGCCACCGGTTTTGCCGGCCTGGCCTACCCGACCCAGGCCGAAGGCAGCCTGCTGCGCGATGGCAGCGGCCAGGTGCGCGGCTCGGCATGGTTGTCGCAGCCGTTCACCGGTGACGGCTACTTCCAGGCACGTCCGTCGGCGGCCAACTACGACCCGATGGCCGCGGCCGGTTCCAACATGGCGCGCAGCAACCCGGCGCTGGCCGAGCGTGTTGCGGCCAGCACGGCTGCAGTGGCCGCACGCGAAGGTGTCGCCCCGGCGCAGGTGCCGGCGGACCTGGTCACCCAGTCCGCCGGCGGCCTGGATCCGCAGCTGTCGCCTGCCGCCGTACAACTGCAGGTGGCGCGCGTGGCGCGTGCCCGTGGCCTGCCGGTGGAGCGCGTGCAGGCATTGGTGCAGGCGCATACCGAAGGGCGGCAGTGGGGCCTGTTCGGCCAGCCGAGGGTGAACGTGGTGACACTGAACTTCGCGCTGGACCATGCGGCCAAGGCGCCGTGATGCAGGCCTGCACCGGCGGCGCGCACAATGGCGGCCATGACAACGGCCCCCATGACTGATGCACGTACCCGCCAGGCCGATGCCCTGGTTGAAGGCCTGCAACGCGAAGCCGGCGGCAAGCTGACCGTGTTCCTCGGCGCGGCGCCGGGCGTAGGCAAGACGTACACCATGCTGACCCGCGCGCAGGAACAGCTGCGCCGCGGCGCCGACCTGGTGGTGGGCCTGGTGGAAACCCACGGCCGCGCCGATACCCAGGCGCTGCTTGAGGGCCTGCCGCAGCTGCCGCTGAAGGCAGTGGCCTACCACGGCCACACCCTGCAGGAGTTGGACCTGGATGCCGTGCTCGCACGGCACCCGGCACTGGTGCTGGTGGATGAACTGGCCCACCGCAATGCACCCGGCAGCCGCCATGAGCGGCGCTGGCAGGACGTGATGGAGCTGCTGGACGCCGGCATCGACGTCTGGACCACGGTCAATATCCAGCACCTGGAAAGCCTCAACGACGTGGTGATGCGGATCACCGGCGTGCGCGTGAGCGAAACCGTGCCGGACGGCGTGCTCGACCGCCTGCATGACATCGTGCTGGTCGACCTGCCGCCGCGCGAACTGATCGCGCGCCTGCAGCAAGGCAAGGTCTATGTGCCCGAACAGGCTGCGCAGGCACTGCAGGCATTCTTCTCGCCGGCCAACCTGACCGCGCTGCGCGAACTGGCGATGCAGGAAGCCGCCGACCGCGTCGACAGCAGCCTGCGCGAGACCCGCGCCGCGCGTGGCGAAGGCAACCTGCCGTTGCGTCGCGGCGTGCTGGTGGCCATCGATGGGGGTGGCCAGAGCGAATACCTGGTGCGGGTGGCACGGCGCATCGCCGAACGCCGCGACGCTCCCTGGACCGTGGTGACCGTGCAGGGCCGGCGCCAGGACGAAGCGACCCGGCGCGAGATCGACGCGGCCTTCGCACTGGCACGGCGGCTGGGCGGTGACGCCGAACTGCTGCATGGTTCGAGCATCGCCGATGCCCTGCTCGACCACGCCGCGCACAATGGCATATCGACCCTGGTACTGGGCCGGACCCGAGAACGTCCCCTGGCGCGGATGTTCAATCGTACCCTGACCCAGCAGCTGATCCAGCGTGGCGCCCACTACGAGATCACCATCATCAGCACGCCGCAGGCGCGGGCACGCTCACGCCGCGAGAGCCTGCTGCCGCCGGTACGCGGCATCAGCCATGAACCGGCGCAGGCACTGATCGCTACCGCGCTGGCCTGTGCGGTGGCATGGCTGGTCGAACGCTGGGTGGGCATGGCCGACCTGTCGATGGTGTTCATCGTAGCGGTGGTGCTGGTGGCGGCGCGCACGCGCGCCAGCGTAGCGGTGATGGCGGCGATCCTGTGTTTCCTCGCCTACAACTTCCTGTTCATCGCACCCCGCTTCACCTTCGCCATCGGTGCGCGCCAGGGCGTGATCACCGTGTTCCTGTTCCTGGCCGCTGCACTGGTGGCCGGGCGCCTGGCCTCGCGCCTGCGCATGCAGGTGATCGCGCTGCGTGCAGCCAACCGCCACGCACGTGCGCGCCAGCAGCTGGGCCGCCAGCTGGCCAGTGCCGCTGGCAACGGCGAGGTGGCACAGGCGGGTCGGCATGCGCTCGAACAGGCCATGGACGTGCCGGCGTGGCTGCGGATCGGCGCGGATACCGCAACCGGTGGCCGCAGCCAGCCCGGCGATACCGACCTGGCCGCCGCCGACTGGGCGTTGCGCCATGGCCAGCCCAGCGGCCGCTTCACCGACACCCTGGCCGGGGCACAGTGGTGGTTCCTGCCGCTGCTGGATGGCGAGGACCGCGCCGTCGGCGTGGCCGGCCTGTACCTGCCCGGCGCACAGGCGCGCCTGTTGCCCGAGCAACGGCAGCTGGCCGAAGCAATGGTCGATGACATCGCCCAGGCCGCGCTGCGCACGCGGCTGGTGGCCGAACTGGAGCAGGCGCACGTCAACAACGAAACCGAGCGGCTGCGCTCGGCGCTGCTCTCTTCGGTATCGCACGACCTGCGCTCGCCACTGGCGGCGATGATCGGTTCGGCCGACAGCCTGGCCAGCTACGGTGCGGCGATGGATACGGCTGATCGCCGTGCCCTGCTGGACACCATCCTGGTCGAAGGCGAACGGCTGGACCGCTACATCCAGAACCTGCTGGACATGACCCGGCTTGGCCATGAAGGGCTGAAGATCAACCGCGACTGGATCGGCGTGGACGAACTGATCGGCTCGGCCGCGCGGCGCCTGCAGCGCTACCAGCCCAGGGTGCGGCTGGAGCTGGACATCCCGCCTACGCTGGCGCCGATCTGGGTACACCCGGCACTGGTCGAACAGGCCGTGTTCAACGTGATGGAGAACGCGGCCAAATTCTCGCCGCCCGATGCCGCCGTGCAGGTGCAGGCGCGCGAACTGGACGGCCAGCTGCGCATCGACGTGATCGATGCCGGCCCCGGCATTCCCGACGACGAGCGTGCGCGCATCTTCGACATGTTCTACAGCGTCGAACGCGGTGACCGGGGCCGCCACGGCACCGGCCTGGGCCTGACCATCTGCCAGGGCATGATCGGCGCGCATGGCGGCAGCGTGCAGGCGCTGCCCGGACGCGACGGTCGCGGTACCCTGATCCGCATCATCCTGCCCTTGCTCAAGCCAGCCTCCCACGATGAGTCCGACTCCGATTGATGCCAGCGTACCGGCCGCGCGCGTGCTGGTGATCGATGATGAAACCCAGATCCGCCGGTTCCTGGACATCAGCCTGCGCGCGCAGGGCTACCAGGTTAGGCAGGCGGCCACCGGGCAGGAAGGCCTGCAGCTCGCCGCCAGCGAGGACATGGATCTGGTGATCCTGGACATCGGCCTGCCGGACATGGAAGGCCACGAGGTGCTGGAACAGCTGCGGCAATGGAGCCAGGTGCCGGTGATCATGCTGACCGTGCGCGCAGGAGAGGCCGAGAAGGTGCGCGCGCTGGATACCGGCGCCAACGACTACGTGACCAAGCCATTCGGCACGCAGGAACTGATGGCGCGGGTACGCGCGCTGCTGCGCACGCGCAGCGTGCCGACCGACGGCACACCGCCGGTGTTCGACGATGGCCACCTGCACGTGGACCTGGTGCGGCGCGAGGTGGCGCTGGAGGGCGAGCCGGTGGCGTTGACCCGCAAGGAGTATGCATTGCTGTCGCTGCTGCTGCGCAATGCCGGGCGCGTGGTGACCCAGCCGCAGATCCTGCAGGAGATCTGGGGCCCGACCCACCAGCACGACACGCATTACCTGCGCATCCTGGTCGGCAAGCTGCGGCACAAGCTGGGCGATTCGGCGCTGGATTCGCGCTACCTGTTCACCGAACCGGGCGTGGGCTTGCGGTTCAAGGGGTGAGGCGTGCCGACCAACGGTCGGCACCCTCCAAAGCGAATGATGTTGATGGTGATGCTGCCGTTGCTCCGGCGGGTACCGGGCGCAGCCCGGCCCACCTCAGAACCCCAGCGGGGTATCGCCCAGCACCGGTTGCAGCTGGCTGCGGAACAATGCCTTGATGCGCTCCAGCGCGGCCTCATCGCTGCCCTCGAAACGCAGCACCAGCACCGGCGTGGTGTTGGAGGCGCGCACCAGGCCCCAGCCATCGGCAAAGTCCACGCGCAGGCCATCGATGGTCGACAGGCGGCCCCCCACATACGGGCTGTCCGGCGACTGTGCGGCCGCCACCAGCATTGCCACCAGCGCGTGCGGCGTTCCGTCGGCCACCGGTACCTTCAGCTCCGGCGTGGCGACCATCTCGGGTAGTTCGCCCAGCACCTCGTCCGGAGTCTCCCCGCGCTGGGCAAGGATCTCCAGCAGGCGCGCAGCGGCGTACAGGCCGTCGTCGAAACCGAACCAGCGTTCCTTGAAGAAGAAATGGCCGCTCATCTCGCCGGCCAGCTCGGCATCGGTCTCGCGCATCTTCGCCTTCATCAGCGAATGCCCGGTCTTCCACATCAGCGGGCTGCCGCCATTGCGCAGCACATGGTCGGACAGCTTGCCGGTGCACTTCACGTCGTAGATCACCATCGCGCCGGGATTGCGCATCAGCACATCGGCAGCGAACAGCATCAGCAGGCGGTCGGCATGGATGATCCTGCCTTCGCCGGTGACCACGCCCAGCCGGTCACCGTCGCCATCGAATGCCACGCCGAGGTCGGCGCCGAAGCGCTTGACCGTCTGCACCAGGTCTTCCAGGTTGGCCGGCTCGCTCGGATCGGGGTGATGATTCGGGAAGGTGCCGTCGACATCGCAGTACAGCGGGATGACGTCGGCGCCGATCGCTTCCAGCAGCTGCGGCGCCAGGGCACCGGCCACGCCATTGCCGGCATCGGCCACGACCTTCAGCGGACGGTCCAGCTGCACGTCATCGGCGATGCGCTGGATGTAATCGGCACTGACATCGCGCTGCTGGTAGTCACCCGGCTCGGCGGCCTGCACCAGGCGGCCCTCGACGATGCGCTGGTAGAGATCAGTGATGGCATCGCCGGACAGCGTCTCGCCGCCGATGACCACCTTGAAGCCGTTGTATTCCGGTGGATTGTGGCTGCCAGTGACTGCCACGCAGCTGCCGGTACGCAGGTGGAAGGCCGCGAAGTACACGAGCGGGGTCGGCGCCAGGCCGATGTCGATCACCGCGCAGCCGGCACGGCGCAGGCCCTCGGCCAGCCCGGCCGTCAGCTCGGGGCCGGACAGCCGACCATCGCGTCCGATCACCACCTCACGCAGCCCCTGCTCCAACACCACGGTACCGATGGCCTGGCCGATCAGCGCCGCGGTCTTCGGTGTCAGTTCGCTGCCCACCACGCCGCGGATGTCGTAGGCGCGGAAGATTCCGGCAGCCAGTTCTTCGGCTGGCACCGGCGGTGGCGGTGGCGTGGCATCGCCACTGCTGGCCACGGCCGCCACCGGTGGCGGCGCCTGCTGCAGGCTCTCGCTCAGGGTCGGGCCATGGTCGGCCTCGGACGCGGCAGCACGGCGCGGCAATGGCAGCGACTTCGGCAGGCGGCCGCGACCGACCACCAGCAGCACGGCAATAAAGGCCAGCAGCAAGGCAACGATGGCGCTGGCCAGCGCGCCCAGGCCGAGCGGACCGGCTTCGACATTCGGCACCGACGCGACCAGCCGCAGCGGGGTGCCTGCAACCGGGCGCGCCAAGGCTTCCGCACTTTCGGCCAAGGCCGGGTTGCCCTGGGTGACCAGATCGAACCCTCCCTGGCGCAGGCCAAGGAAGCCGGCGGATGGCGCACGGACCTGGTCCAGCGGCGAGGTCAGCCGCAGCAGCGGCTGGCGGACATAGACGACCGCCGGCCCCAGGCTGCCCAGCTGCACCGGCGCGGCCAGGCCGAGGCGGTTGCCGCCGCCATCGCGGACCACGCGCAGGCTTGGCCTGGCCTCAGCCAGCGCGGCTTCCAGCAGCGCCAGGCGGGCGTACCCGAAGGTAGCCGGGTCGGCATAGGCCTTGCCCAGATCGGCCGCCAGCACCTCGACCTGCTCGACTCCCGTCCAGCTCTCGCGCAGCGCCAGCGCCGCCGCAGCGGCATCGCCGGCCTGCAGCGCCTGCTGCACGCGGTCGTTCTTCAGCTGCTGCCGCAGCTGCTGCAACTGGCCCGCGGCGGCCTGCTGCAGGCCCTGCACGGCCTGGTCACGCGCCTCTTCCAGCGCTTGCCCGTTGGCCTCCTGGCGCCATTGCTGCACCGCGCTCCATCCGAACCAGCCGGCCAGCAGGATCAACAGCACCCCCAGTAGAGGTGCATTGCGACCCAACGACCGTCCCCGCTGTCCTTCCCCGATGCCGCTCATCGATGTCCCCTGTCAACGCACCCCGGTATGGCCGAATCCACCCGCGCCCCGCACGCTGTCGGTGAAAGTATCCACCACCTGCAGGCTGACGCGGGCAATGGGCACCACCACCAGCTGCGCGATGCGATCGCCCGGCTCGATGGTGAAGGCCTCGCGGCCACGGTTCCAGACGCTGATCAGCAGCGGCCCCTGGTAGTCGGCATCGATCAGTCCGGTACCGTTGCCCAGCACGATGCCATGCCGATGGCCCAGCCCCGAACGCGGCAGGATCACCGCGCACAGGTTCGGGTCGGCAATGTGGATGGCCAGGCCGCTGGGCACCAGCGCGGTGTCACCCGGCTGCAGGGTCATCGCGGTATCCAGTGCTGCGCGCAGGTCCATGCCGGCGCTGGCTTCGGTGGCGTAGGCCGGCAGCGGCCAGCTGTCGCCGAAGCGCGGATCAAGCAGCTTGACCTGCAGCGGGTGGGAAAGGGATGCCTGGGTCATGCCTGGAGTCTCCGCGCGATCAGCGCCAGCAGTTGTTCGGCCAGCTCGCGCTTGGAGGTGGCCGGGAATACCTGTTCACCGTCCTGCCAGAAGGCAGTGGCGGCATTGTTGTCGCTCTCGAAACCGCCGCCACTGATGCCGACCTGGTTGGCGATCACCAGGTCCAGGCGCTTGTCGACCAGCTTGCCGCGCGCGTACTTCTCCACATCGTGGGTTTCGGCGGCAAAGCCGACCACCAGCTTCAGAGACTGCGTCTGCGCGGCGACTTCGGCAAGGATGTCCGGCGTGCGCACCAGCTCGATCACCAGCGACTGGCTGTCGGCGGTCTTCTTCAGCTTCTGCGGGGCGACCTGACGCGGCGTGTAGTCGGACACCGCTGCGGCACCGATATAGATGTCGGCCGGCAACGACTTCAGCACGGCATCGCGCATCTGCGCGGCCGAACGCACATCGACCCGCTGTACACCGGGGGGCGTCGCCAGCTGTACCGGGCCGCTGACCAGTACCACCTGCGCCCCCAGCGCCGCTGCGGCAGCCGCCAGGGCGAAACCCATCTTGCCGCTGCTGCGGTTGCCGACGTAGCGCACCGGATCGATGTCCTCGTAGGTCGGGCCGGCACTGATCAGCAGGCGCAGCCCCTGCAGGGCACGGGTTTCCGGCGCGGCAACCGTTGCAGCGGCGGCGCCATTGGCCGCCAGCGCGGCCACGATGTCGACGGGTTCGGCCAGCCGGCCGGGACCGGATTCACCTTCGGCCAGCGGACCATCCACCGGGCCGATCACCTGCGCGCCTCGCTGGCGCAGCAGGCCAATGTTGGCCTGGGTCGCCGGATGCAGCCACATGCGGTGGTTCATTGCCGGGCAGAACGTCAGCGGTGCGGTGCTGGCCAGGCACAACGTGCTGACCAGGTCATCGGCATGGCCCTGGGCCAGCCGGGCCAGCAGATCGGCCGTTCCCGGCGCGACCACGATGCGATCGGCCCAACGGGCCAGCTCGATGTGGCCCATGGCCTGTTCGGCAGCGCTGTCCCACAGCGTGGTGCGGGTCGGCTGCCCGGACAGCGCCTGGAAGCTGAGGGGGGTGACGAACTGCTGGGCGCCGGCGGTCATCGCCACCTGCACCTGGGCACCGGCATCGCGCAGGCGACGCACCAGTTCCAGGGCCTTGTAGGCCGCGATCCCACCTCCGACGCACAACAGCAGTTTCTGGTCTTCCAGCGCGCGAGCCGGCGCGGGGAAAGCGTTGGGGGAGTCAGCCACCTGGAATTCCTGTGCAAACGAGGGCATTAGCTTACCCGATGGTCGGTAATGTCCCGGTGCACAGTGCACATAGCGGGCGGCTATCAGCAGATGGGACTTGCACCACAGCGCTTCCGGGGTTCAAACCACTGCGTTTCGGAACTTTCCTATACCTGCAGGCCGGTCACGTTTGCAGAATCGTCAGTGGCCACCGCAGGTGTGCCGCTTCGCTTTTCAAGGATTCCGCGTGCACCCGCGCATCATCATCGCCGACGACCATCCCGTCGTCCTGCACGGCATCCGCATCGTGCTGCAGACCCATCTGATGGAGGTCGTCGGCAGCGCGCGTGACGGCGCCCAGCTGCTGCAACTGGTCGAGCACCACGGCTGCGACGCGGTGCTGACCGACCTCCACATGCCCGGCGACGGCCCGGACGGCCCGGAACTGATCGCTGAACTGCGTACCCGCCACCCCGGTATGCCGGTGGTGGTACTCACCGGCGCCCGCCACCCCGGCCTGCTCGACGGCCTGCTGCGTGAGGGTGTCAGCGGCCTGGTCGACAAGTGCGCCGATTTCGGCGAGCTGCCCCAGGCCTTGAACGCAGCCATGGCGGGCCAGGTGTTCGTCTCGCAGCAGCTGCGCCACCACCTGCAGGCCCGCGACCTGATGTTCGCGCGCGAACCGGCGGCGCTGTCGGCCCGCGAGCAGGAAGTGCTGGACCTGCTGGCCGCGGGGCTGAAGGTGAACGCCATCGCCGTCCATTGCGGCCGCAGCCCGAAGACGATCAGCCGGCAGAAGGCCGAGGCCAAGCGCAAGCTGGGCCTGCAGAACAACCAGGAGCTGTTCGCCTACCTGCAGTCGCGGCGCGACTGAGGCAACGTCCGACCCGGACGTGCGCGATGCCCTGATGTGACGCATCGTCCGTACTGCCGATGATGCAGGCATGCCCATCCATGACTGGCCCGAACAGGAACGCCCCCGCGAAAAGCTGATCGCACGCGGCCCTGCCATGCTGTCCGACGCAGAGCTCCTGGCGCTGTTCCTGGGCTCGGGCTTCGGTGGCCGCGACGCGGTGCAGACCGCGCGCGACCTGCTGCAGGCGCATGGCCCCCTGCGCGTCCTGCTGGACCGCCCCGCCCGCGAGCTGGCCCGCCTGCCCGGGCTGGGCCCGGCCCGCAGCTGTACGCTGGCTGCCGGACTGGAACTGGCCCACCGTTATCTGGCCGCGGAGCTGGAACACGGCGAAGCAGTCGGCAACAACCCGGCCGCAGTCGGCCGCTATCTGCAGCACCGCCTGCGCGGCCAGGCCCGTGAGATCTTCATGGCGCTGTTCCTGGACAACCGCCACCGCCTGATCGCCTGCGAGGAGCTGTTCCAGGGCACCATCAACGCCGCCCCGGTCTATCCCCGCGAAGTGGTGCGGCGAGCCCTGCTGCACAATGCAGCAGCGGTGATCCTCAGCCACAACCACCCGTCCGGCGACCCCGAGCCCTCCAGCGCCGATACCCGCATCACCGACGAACTGCAACAGGCGCTGGCACTGGTGGACGTGCGCCTGCTGGATCATTTCGTGGTGGGCGAGGGTCGTCCCGTTTCGTTTGCTGAACGGGGCCTGCTGGCCCAGCCCCAGCCGCGGCTGTTCGGCTGAACGGCCCTGGCCCGGGGCGGGCGGATGCCCCGGCAGGCATGTTCTGGTCAGCGTGGGCGCGGGTATCTGCGCTAAAATGGGCGATTCCGCCGCTCATTCTCACAGCAGGCCTCGTGAAAAATCTCCTCCGCGCCCTGATCAGCCAAGGCATCGAAGCCTTGCGCGCCAATGGCACCCTGACCGCCGACTCGCTGCCGCCGGAGTTCGTGGTCGAGCGCCCGAAGACCCGCGACCATGGCGACTTCGCCACCAACGCCGCGATGCTGCTGGCCAAGGCCGCGCGCAGCAATCCGCGTGCACTGGCACAGGCGCTGGTCGAGGCGCTGCCGCGCAGTGAGGACGTGAGCAAGGTCGAGATCGCCGGTCCCGGCTTCATCAACTTCCACCTGGCCCCGGCCGCGTACCAGCGTGAAGCCGCGTCGGTCATCAAGGAAGCCCACGACTACGGCCGCAACCTGTCCGGCAATGGCCGCACGGTGGGCGTGGAGTACGTGTCGGCCAACCCGACCGGCCCGCTGCATGTCGGCCATGGCCGCGCGGCGGCGATCGGCGACTGCGTGGCACGCGTGCTCGATGCGAACGGCTGGAACGCCAAGCGCGAGTTCTACTACAACGACGCCGGCGTGCAGATCGAGAACCTGGCGTTGTCCACCCAGGCCCGGATCAAGGGCGTCGCACCGGACCAGGACGGCTGGCCGGAAGGCGGCTACCGCGGTGAATACATCGCCGACGTCGCCCGCGCCTACATGGCCGGCGCCAGCGTCGACCTGGAGGGCAGCACCGTGGTCGGTGCCAAGGACCCGGACGACATGCAGGCGATCCGCCGCTTCGCTGTGGCCTACCTGCGCAACGAGCAGAACCTGGACCTGGCCGCGTTCGGCGTCGACTTCGACATCTACTTCCTGGAAAGCTCGCTGTACGCCGACGGCAAGGTCGCCGAAGCGGTGGCCAAGCTGCAGGCGTCCGGCCACACCTATGAGGAAGGCGGCGCGCTTTGGCTGCGCAGCACCGACTTCGGTGACGACAAGGACCGCGTGATGCGCAAGTCCGACGGCACGTTCACTTACTTCGTGCCGGACGTGGCCTACCACCTGTCCAAGTGGCAGCGCGGCTACGAGCGCGCGATCACCGAACTGGGCGCCGACCACCATGGCTCGCTGGCGCGCGTGCGCGCCGGCCTGCAGGCGATGGAAGTGGGCATCCCGCAGGGCTGGCCGGAATACGTGCTGCACCAGATGGTCACCGTCATGCGCGGCGGCGAAGAAGTGAAGCTGTCCAAGCGTGCCGGCAGCTACTTCACCTTGCGCGACCTGATCGAGGAAGCCGGCCGCGATGCGACCCGCTGGTTCCTGATCGCGCGCAAGCCCGATTCGCAGCTGACCTTCGACATCGACCTGGCCCGCCAGCAGAGCAACGACAACCCGGTGTTCTACGTGCAGTACGCGCACGCCCGTGTCTGCAGCCTGCTGCGCCAGGCGCAGGAAAAAGGCCTGGTGTACGAGCAGGGCAATGGCCTGGCCAACCTGGGCCGCCTGGCAGACGACGCCTCACTGGTGCTGATGAACGAGATCTCGCGGTATCCGGAAGTGGTGGAAGCGGCCGGCGTGGCGCTGGAACCGCATCTGGTGGCGCAGTACCTGCGTGAATTGGCGCATGCCTTCCACACGTGGTATCACGGGACGCCGGTGCTGGTGGACGACGCCGCCGATCGCAATGCCAAGCTGACCCTGGCCTGCGCGGCGCGCCAGGTGCTGGCCAACGGCCTCGAACTCCTGGGCGTGAGCGCCCCGGAAAAAATGTAAGCATCAGGAGACGCAGTACACATGGCAGCACGACGCGGCAAAAGCCAGGCACGACGCAACAGCAGCAGCCAGGGCACACCCGGATGGGTGTGGCTGGTGGCCGGTGTGGCGATCGCCGCCGTGGTGTTCCTGGCGGCGCCGAACCTGTTCAAGGGCGAAGGCGATGGCTTCCTGCGCGCCGGCCCGCAGCCGAACCCGAACGCGCAGCCGGCCCCGGTTGCTGATGCCGACAGCGATGTCGGCAGCCAGCCAGCCGCGCAGCCGGCCACGCCGAAGCCGGCCGAACCGGAGAAGCCCGCCGCGACGCAGTACGACTTCTACACCCTGCTGCCGGGCAAGGAAGTAGAAATGTCCGACGCCGAACTGGCCGCCAGCGCGCGCGCCGAGGACCAGCGCCGGGCCAAGGCCGAAGCGTCGCGCGCGCAGGCCGCACTGGAAGGCAAGCCGGTGCCGCCGGCGAGCACGGCCACGCCGGCACCGACCGCAACGTCCAGCGTCGCCAGCACCGCACCGGTGACCGCAACCCACCGTCCGCTGCCGGCACCGCTGAGCGAACGCCCGGCCGCGGCAACCCCGCCGGCCAGCACCGCCCCCGCGTCGACCAGCACGGCGGCCGCCACCCCGGCACCGCGCGCGGAAACCGCACCCTCAACGCCGGCGACCACTGCCGCCCCAGCAGCGGCCGACAACGCGCGTTACATCCTGCAGGCAGGTGCCTTCGGTGCGTCCGGCGATGCCGAAGCCACCAAGGCCAAGCTGGCGATGATGGGCCTGGCGGCTCGCGTGGAATCGGCGCAGATCAACGGCAAGACCGTGTACCGCGTACGCATGGGGCCATACGGCAGCGCCAGCGAGCTGTCTGAAGCCAAGCAGAAGCTGGATGGCACCGGCCTGCAGGCGATGGCGATCAAGGCGCAGTGAGTCTGCCGGCGTGGATGAAAATGAAAAAGCCGGGCATTGCCCGGCTTTTTTTTTGCTTCTGCAGCGCCGGGCCATGTTCGACGCTACAAACGGCGGTCAGCTCTCGCGGGCGACCTGGAAACCAGCGAACGACTGGCTGACCGGCATCAGCTCCAGGCGATTGATGTTCAGGTGCGGTGGCAGCGTGGCCACCCAGAAGATCTGTTCGGCGATGTCCTCGGCGGTCATCGGGTTGGCGCCGCTGTACAGCTTGTCCGACGCGTTCTGGTCGCCGTGGGTGCGAACCACGGTGAACTCGGTCTCGGCCATGCCCGGCTCGATGGTGGTCACGCGCACGCCGGTGCCGTGCAGGTCCGAACGCAGGCCGAGTGAGAACTGGCTGACGAAGGCCTTGGTGCCGCCGTAGGCGTTGCCCCCCGGGTACGGGTAGACACCGGCCACCGACGAGATGTTGATGATTGCGCCCTTGCGCTCCACCAGCTGCGGCAGCAGGCGGTGGGTCAGTGTCACCAGCGCGGTGATGTTGGTGTCGATCATCGTGGTCCAGTCCGACAACGTGGCGCTCTGCGCCGGCGCTGTGCCCTGCGCCAGGCCAGCGTTGTTGACCAGCAGATCGATCTCGCCGAAGGCCGGCGGCAGTGCCAGCAGCGCCGCTTCCATCGCGACCGGATCGCGGATGTCGAAGACGGCGGCATGCACCACGTCCTTGCCATAGCGCTCGACCAAGGGCTGCAGGCGTTCACCGCGGCGGCCGGTGGCGATCACCTTCCAGCCGGCCTGGGCGAAGCGGTGAACGGCTGCGGCGCCGAAGCCGGAAGTGGCGCCGGTAATCAGGGCAGTGCGGGTCATGCAGACAACTCCGTGAGGAACCAGGCCATCATTCTGGCACCCTCGGCCGCCCGCTGCGTTGCCGCATCAGGCCGCGGTCTGCGCCGGCGAGGTTCAACGCAGGCGGAACACCCTTGCCTTGGGCAGGTCTTCATCCACCTGCAGGAACCAGCGCCCCGCGATACCCGGAATCACTTCGATCTGCGGTGCCTGCAGGGTCTTGCGCAATGTCATCTGGCCCTTCATCACCTGCCACTGCTGGCCGTTGTCCAGGGTGAACACCGTACCCGGTTCCCAGCCCGCGACGTCTCCGACCACACGGGCGCTGACCGGCCCCTCATCCAGGCCCAGGTGCATCGCCGCCGGGGCGGGAACGTTGGCCGGTACCGGCGCGCCCGCAACCGCAGTGACTGGCACCGGGTGGCGCCCCTCGGCATCGCGCAGCACGCGGTTCAGGGCCTGCAACTGAGCCGCACTGAGCCCAACTTCGGCCAGCTGGGCCGCACTCAGCCGTTGTTCGACCGGCACGAAGCGGTCCAGTGCGTTGGAGGCGAAGCTGCTGGTAGCAAGCAGGGTGGCGAGGAGGTACCGGCGCATCGGCAAAGATCTCTGCAGGAGAGCGCTCACGATGCTGCAATACGATGACAGTCCGGTGACAAGCGCCAGGCCGGTACAATGGGCCATGATCAACAACGATGTCCTGCGCAGCGTGCGCTATTCCCTGGACCTGGGCGACCACCACGTGGTAACCCTGTGCCAGATGGCCGACCCGGCCTTCGCCGTGGATCCCGAGCAGGTGAAGGCCTGGCTGCGCCGCGAGGACGAAGCCGGTTTCGAGGCGATGAGCGACAGCGCGCTGGCGCACTTCCTCGATGGCCTGATCGTGCACCTGCGCGGTCGCGATGAGAGCCAGCCGCAGCGTGCGGTGGAAACCCGCATCGACAACAACCTGGTGCTGAAGAAGCTGCGCGTGGCGTTCCAGCTGCGCGACGTCGATCTGATGGAGATCTTCGCCAGCGCCGGCTTCAACGTGTCCAAGTCGGAAGTCGGCGCGCTGTTCCGCCAGCCCGGCCATGCCAATTACCGGCGTTGCCTGGACCAGATGCTGCGCAATTTCCTCAAGGGCCTGAGCCTGCGCCTGCGCGGCTGAGCACGGCCTCGACGAAGGCCCGCGCCGCCGGTGTCGGCAGCCGCTGCCAGACCAGGTGCACGCGTCGGGTCGGGGCCGGCTGCAACGGAATCTGCACCACCCCCTGGAACCCGTCGGCGATCAACGCCGGCACGATGCCAACCGCCAGCCCATGGCGGACGAAGCGCTCGACCAGTTCCATCAGGTTGACCTCGAAACGCACCGTGTGTGGCAGCCCCGCGACGGCGAAGGCATCGTCGGTCTGCCGGCGCGCACCGGTACCACGCGGGAAGTCGACCAGCGCTTCATCCTGCAGCGCGGTCAAGGGCAACCGTTTGCACCCGGCCAGCGGGTGCGATGGCGCCAGCACCGCCACCAGATCCTCCTCCTGCAGCATGCGGTGACAGACCCCGTCCAGCGCTGCCGACGGCGCCAGACCGACCAGCGCCACGTCCAGCGCACGTGACTGCACCTGCGCGATCAGGTCCTCGCTCTTGTCCACCCGCAACTGGAACTCCACCTGCGGGTGCACCTGCTGGAAGGCCGCCAGCATCGCCACGACGTCGATGCCGGTCAGCGAAGAGATCTGCCCGATGGCCAGCAACCCGCGCACCTCGCCACTGACGGCAGCCACGTCGGCGCGCAGATGGCGCAGGCTGGCCAGCACCTGGCGTGCGTGCACCAGCAGCGCCTCGCCGGCGGCGGTGGCCCGCACCTGGCGTGGCAGGCGCTCGAACAGCGTTGTGCCCAGTTCCTGTTCAAGATGGGCGATCTGGTGACTGAGCGCGGACTGCACCACGTGGCAGCGCTCGGCGGCACGGGTGAAATTGCCCTCTTCGGCCAGCGCCACGGCGAATTCGAGCTGCTTGAGATTCACGCAACCATCTCATTTTCAGATGACAGGGATGATGATGATTCATTTCCATCATGATCGCAGCAGGCGGACACTGTGCACCCCGCTTCCTGGAACACCGCGTGAGCCCGTCCCTCCCCCCTCTGCACCGCTGGCAGGTGCTGCTGATGTCGGTCGCCACCGGCGTGGCCGTGGCCAGCAACTACTATGCGCAACCGCTGCTGCACACCATCGCAGATGCCTTCGGCGTGCCGTTCGGCCAGGTCGGCATGGTGGTCACCGCTGCGCAGCTGAGCTATGCCGCTGGACTGATCCTGCTGGTGCCGCTGGGTGACCTGTTCGAACGCCGCCGCCTGATCGTGGTGATGAGCCTGCTGTCGGCGGGTGGGCTGGTGATCAGTGCCTGTGCGCCGTCCTTGACATGGTTGCTGGTGGGCACCGCGATCACCGGCCTGTTCTCGGTGGTGGCACAGGTACTGGTTCCGTTTGCGGCCACGCTGGCCGCGCCGGAACATCGTGGCCGCGTGGTCGGCACGTTGATGAGTGGCCTGCTGCTGGGCATCCTGCTGGCGCGTACCGTGGCCGGCCTGCTTTCCAGCCTGGGCGACTGGCGCCTGGTGTATGCGATCGCCGCCGGCACCCTGGTGCTGACCGCACTGGCATTGCAGCGCGGGCTGCCGCGATTCCATCACAGCGCCGGCCTCGGCTATTTCGCATTGCTGCGCTCGATCGGCGTGCTGTTCGTGCAGGAGCCGGTGTTGCGCCAGCGCACCCTGCTGGGTGCCTGCAGCTTCGCCATGTTCGCGATCTTCTGGACTCCGCTTGCGTTCCTGCTGGCGCAGCCGCCTTACGCCTACAGCGATGCCACCATCGGCCTGTTCGGGCTGGTCGGTGCCGCCGGCACGCTGGCCGCGGGCCTGGCCGGCCGCATGTCCGACCGTGGCCAGACCGGTCGTGCGACCGCCATCGCGCTGGTGCTGTTGCTGCTGTCGTGGCTGCCACTGGGGTTGTCGGCCCACTCGCTGCTGGCGTTGCTGGTTGGCGTGGTGGTGCTGGACCTGGCCGCGCAGCTGCTGCACGTCAGCAACCAGAACCTGATCTATGCGCTGCAGCCTGCGGCACGCAACCGCCTCAATGCCGGTTACATGACCGGTTATTTCATCGGCGGCTCGCTGGGCTCGCTGCTGTCGGCGCAGGTCTACCAGCGCTTCGGCTGGACCGGCATCTGCGTGGCCGGTGCCGCGGTGGCCGTGCTTGCCCTGCTGCTGTGGTTGCCCGGCGCGCTGCGTGCGCGCCAGGCGGCATCGTTGAACTAGAAACTGCCCTGCAGCGCCAGTTCCCATCGCCCGCCGGCGTTGCCGGGGAACAGGCGCTTGGCAGCACTGTCGGTGTCATGCACGGTGGCGCGCAGCTCCCATGCCGGAGCCAGCGTGGCAATGGCACTGAGCTGGCCATGCAGGTAGTCCGGGCCCTGTGTGGTGGCCAGCCAGTACTGCCCCACCGCTGCTTCCAGGCGCACGCGTTCGTGCAGCGGCACACGCACGCCCAGTTGGGCATAGGTTCCGCGATGGCCACCGGCCAACGCATCATTGGAATGCGCGACCTGCAGCCAGGCACGCTCCTTCCAGGTCAGCGTGGTGTTGAGTTCGGTCCAGTCCAGCGCGCGGCCGGTGCCCGGGTACACATAGCGGGTCAGGTTCGCATCCAGCGTCCAGTCCGGTGCCAGCGCGCCGGACCAGCCCGCCACCAGGTCGAATTCGCTGCGAGCGCCATTGTCCGGTTTGAACGAGACGTTGGACCCCCACACGCTGGCGTACCAGCCCGATGGGATCGAGACCTTCGCGCCGGCCTGCACCGCCGGGTCGCCATCGCTCTGCGAGCTGCCGCGCCACACGTAATCACTGGTCAGTGCTGCGCTGCCACTGACCTTCACCTGTGCCTGCGCGCTGCCGATGCCGAGCAGGCCTGCCAGGGCGGCCACCACCGCCGCCATCATCCCCTTGCTGTTCACTGCACTGTGTTCCTCGTCGAAAGCGGCCACGCCGCCGGGACGGCAGTGTCCAGTGCGTGGCCGTAACGGATCGAGGGTGCGGCCCGGCCTGCGGCGCAAATTCGGCGTAAATCCCTTGGGATCGGGGCCACGCGCCAGCGGCGCGGTATCATGACGCCCTGTTTCCAGGAACCAACCGCGTGGACGCCATCCTGACCCCGGTATCGATCGGCGAGCTGATCGACAAGATCACCATTCTCCAGATCAAGGCAGAGCGCATCGACGATGCCGCCAAGCTGGCCAACGTGCGCACCGAGCTGGATGGCCTGCTGCCCCTGTTGCAGCAGCAGCTGCAGGCACAGCCGGCGCTGGCCGCACTGCAGCAGCAGCTGAAAGCGATCAACGAGCGCATGTGGGACATCCAGGACCAGCTGCGCGACAAGGAAGCGGCCCAGGCGTTCGACGATGCGTTCATCCAGTTGGCACGCGGCGTCTACGGCACCAACGGCGAGCGCGTGCAGGTGAAGAACGAGATCAACCGCGTGGCCGGTTCGGCACTGGTGGAAGAGAAGCAGTACCAAGGTGAGTAAGACCGCTCATCCGCACTCCAGCAGGTGCCGGAAGCGGAACAGGTCGCCGTCACCGCGGATGCCGAGCTTGCGGTAGGCCGACGTCTTCTGCGAGCTGATCGTGCTGGCCGAGCGCCCCGATCGCAGGGCCATTTCGCTGGTGCTGATCCCTTTCAGCACCAGCCCGAGCACTTCACGTTCGCGCTGGCTCAGCGGCGCCAGTGCCGGGGCCGGCATCCTGCGTGCACGGGTGCGTGGCAGATTCAGTTCCGCGCGCAGTTCCGGTGGCACGAAGCGGCCTCCCCGGGCGACCACGTCAATGGCACGCAGCAACAGGTCCGGTGGCGTCGATTTGGACAGGAAGCCGCGCGCACCAGCACGCATCGCAGTGGCCACCGTGCTGGCATTGCAGTGCGCCGAGAGCACCAGCACCGGCAGCGCCGGCCAGCGCTGCGACAGCACGCGCAACAGGGCCAATCCATCGCCCAGGTCGCCCATCGGCAACGCATCGATCAGCAGCAGGTCGACGCATGCCGGGCTGCGCTCCAGCAGCTGCAGCAGATGGGCCTCGCTGGACAGGCTCACCCGGACCTGCACGCCACTGTGCTGGCGCAGCAGCACTTCCACCCCCAACCGCAGCACCGGGTGCGGGTCCAGCAATGCCAAGCGTCGTGGCCGATCAGGCAGCAGGGGCGGGAGGGTCGGTGGCATCGCGGCCTGTCCAGGCAACATGGGGCATCCACCGTAGGTCGGTGCCCGCAGCGGCGGAATCCAATTCCTTGCAATGGCCGGCCCGCCAACCCGGTCAGTCAGACAGCGTTCCGGTTCGCCACGCCGCAAACGCAACAGGCCCGGCAAATGCCGGGCCTGTTGAAGCTTCTCCAGCGCGGGAATCGCGCCGAGTGGGCAATTACCAGCTGAAGCGCGGGCCGACGGTGTATTCCTTGTCGCCGTGGCGGTTCATCTTCAGCTCGCCGTTCAGGCCCCAGTTCTGGTTCAGCTTGACCTGACCACCCAGGCGGCCGTACCACTCGCCATCCGGATTGACGCCGTGCTTCTTGGCGTAGTCTTCGTAGCCGACCATGCCGTAGACCTCGGCGTGGGCGCCGAAGGCAGTGCGGATACCGGCTTCAGCGCTGTAGCCGTTGAAGTCCAGACCGTGCTTCGGGTCGAACTTCTGGTAGGCAACGCGGGCAACGAAGTCGGTGCTCGGAGCGATTTCAACGTTGTAGCCGGCACCGATCTTCCACTGGTCAACCTTCAGGTTGGTGTGGTCGATTTCCTGGCGGCTGTATTCGCCGAAGGCGTGGAAGTTCGGCAGGAAGCCGTAGGAACCCTTCACGCCCCAGCCATCCGCCTTGATGCCATCGACGTCGGTCTTGGCGTAGTCGGCTTCGGCGTAGTTGTAGGACAGGTTCTCAGCAGCCGAGGCGGTGAACGGCAGGGCAGCGGCCAGGGCCAGAGCAATCAGCGAATTCTTCATGGGGGTACACCTTTACTTTCTTATGGTGTGCAGCAGCGCCAAGGCGCCATCGCATCGGGAATGTAAATTCTCCGTTATTCGCCACAACGCTCCCTGAAAACAGCAGTCTTCGCATTGCTGAATTTTTTGCCTTGATTCAGGCTTCGTCTGGCATACGCGCGCGGCGCGCGTGCATCTGAATCCCGCCGACGATTGCAAAAGGAGGTTGCCTTGTACGTGCCTGCCCCGCTGCGGTTGCCGTTCTGCGCCGCCATCCTGGCCTTCGCCGGCGTGATTTCCATCGCATCGGCGCAGCCGCTGCAACCCTCCGACTACCAGCGCGCCGAACGCGTGCACGACAGTCATCTGCGCGGTGCACTGCGCAATGCTTCGATCATGCCGAACTGGTTGGCCGATGGCCGCTTCTGGTACGAGCGCGAAGATGCGCAGGGCCGACGCCAAGCGGTCCTGGTCGATCCAGCGCAGGCCACCCGGCAGATCCTGTTCGAGCCAGACGCACTGGACACTGCGGTTGCGCCCTTCGGAGCCAGCGGACCACGCCTGCGCCTGGCCAGCGTGCAGGTGATGGGTGATGGCCTGCGCCTGCGTTTCAGCGGTGAGATGCCGATCGACTGCCAATGGCCACGCTGGCACTGCGTGCGGTCGCAGGATGCAATGCCGCCGGCAGATGCGCTGCCTGCGCCCGCTGGCGATGCCTGGCTGCAGGTGCGCGACCACAATCTGTGGCTGCAGTCGCCCGGAATGGCAGCACGAGCGCTGACCACCGGCGGTGAACCCGGCCAGGGTTATGGCGTACTGCCGGACTTCACCCTGCGTGGCATTCCACGCCGCCAGGGCCGGATGCCGGCGCGGCCGTTCGCGGTCGGCTGGTCACCGGACGGCCGCTACGTGGCCGGCATCCGCTACGACGAACGTGCGCTGCAGGACTACCCCTATCTGGAAAGCACGCCGGCCAACAGCGCGCGCCCGCGCGTGCATACAGTGAAGCTGGGAGTGCTTGGCGATGCACAACAGGTACGCGACAGCCTGTATGTGGTCGATACCCGCAGCGGCAGGCAGCATGACATCGCGCTGCCCGAGGGCTGGAACACCCTGAGCGAAGCCGGCATCCTGGGCTGGGACGGTGGCCGCCTGTATGCCGTGATCGCGCACTTCGCAGCGCCACGGCGCCTGCGCCTGGTGGAGATCGAGGCCGGCAGCGGTGCACTGCGCACCGTGCTGGAGGAGGCCAGCGATACCCGCTTGCAGCTCAACGTGTACTCGTACAACCGGCCGGCGGTGGCGATCCTGCCTGGGCAGGACACGGCCGTGTGGTTCTCGCAGCGCGATGGCTGGGGCCATCTGTACCGGGTGCGCCTGTCCGACGGCAAGGTGCTGCGCCAGCTGACGCGTGGCCGCTGGGCCGCGCGTGACCTGTTGGGCGTGGACGCTGCGCGCGGCTGGGTGTACTTCAGCGCCGGGGGTGTCGAGGGGGGCGATCCCTACGTGCGCGGCCTGTACCGGGTCTCGCTGCAGGGCGGGCCGGTCCAGCGCCTGGCCGCCGAAGGCAATGACCACCTGGCCGATGCCGGTACCGGCGCGCTGTTCGGCGGGCGCGCTCCCCAGGCACTGTCGCCTGGCGGTGGCTATCTGGTGGATACCGTTTCCCGTCTCGACCAGCTACCACGCACCGTGCTGCGGGCCAGCGATGACGGCCGTGAAGTGATGGTGCTGGAAACAGCCGATGACAGCGCGATCGTTGCTGCCGGCTGGCGCCCACCACGGCGCGAACGGCTGCTGGCTGCCGACGGGCGCACGCCGATCTTCGCCACCGTCTACCTGCCCCGCGACTATCGCGATGACGGCAGCTTCCCGGTGATCGATGCGATGTACGGCGGTGCCTTCATCAGCAATGCGCCGGTGACCTATGCCGAAGCCGTATCGGCGTTGAATCCCGTCTCGCGCGCCAGCCTGGCCGAACTGGGCTTCGTGGTGGTCAGCATCGATGCGCGCGGCACCGGCGGCCGCGACAAGGCGTTCCATGACAGCAGCTTCCTGCACGCCGCCGATGTGCAGCTGGATGACCATGTGGCTGCACTGCGCCAGCTGGGCGAACGCTACCGGGGCATCGATCTGCAGCGGGTGGGCATCTATGGGCATTCGTTCGGCGGCTACAGTGCAGCACGCGCCCTGCTGCGCTATCCGGCGTTCTACAGGGTCGGCGTGGCTTCGGCTGGCAGCCACAACTTCCAGGGCATGTACGGCGGCACACTGCACGGCATGGACCGGCTGTTCGGTGGCGTGTTGCCAGCTGCGGCGATGGCCGATGGCGTGCCGCCACCCTTTGCCGGGCTCGACAATGCAGCGCTGGCCGGCAACCTGCGCGGGCATCTGCTGCTGGTTTACGGCGAACTGGACGAGAACGCACCGCCGGCACTGACCCTGCAGCTGGCTGCGGCCCTGAACACGGCCCAGCGCCGCTACGACCTGCTGTACCTGGCCCGGCAGGACCACGAGCTGTTCCGCAACGACGCCACCTACACGCACCGCATGTGGGACTACTTCGTGCGTCACCTGGCCGGCCGGGAGCCGCCGGATACGGTGCTGGCACCGCTGCCCGGCGGCCCGGGCTGAACAGGCGTACACAGGATGTCGAACCAGGGTGCCCTGGTTCGTCGGGTACTTGAAGGCCGTGCATGCGGCACGGTCCATCCGGAGGCAGGCAATGAGCTACATCGATGGTTTCGTCCTGGCGGTGCCCACCGCCAACAAGGAGAAGTTCCTCGCCCACGCACGCACGGGTGATCCCGTTTTCGTCGAGTACGGCGCGCTGCGCGTGGTCGAATGCTGGGGTGACGACGTACCGCACGGCAAGACCACCGACTTCTTCGGCGCGGTGAAAGCCACGCCGGATGAGACGGTGGTGTTTTCCTGGATCGAATGGCCGGACAAGCCGACCCGCGATGCCGGGATGAAGAAAATGATGGAAGACCCGCGGTTCGATCCGGCGAAGAATCCGATGCCGTTCGACGGCGCGCGGATGATCTACGGCGGCTTCGTGCCGATCTACGAACTGACGCGCTGAACCCGCCGGCGGACGTGCTCAGCGCGCGTCCGTTTCATCGCCGGCAGCGGCATGGCCGGCGCCCAGTGCGGCGCCGGCACCCAGGCCCATGCCACCCATGCCGGCACCCGTTCCGCCGCCGCCACCTCCACCACTGCGGGCGCCCTTGGCATCGCCATCGTTGCGGCCCTTGCCGCCGCCGCTGGCACCGGGCCGGGTCGGCCCCTGCGGTGGAATGTGCAGGTCGGACGGGATCGGCGCGAGGTCCAATGCTGCGCGCACGAAATCGCGCAGCGAGACCACCAGGTCGTGAATGTGTATCGGCCGCCCCTGTGCGAGTTCGTTGGCCGCACGCGCGGCCAGCCGAACCTGTTCGTCGGTGCCCAGCAGCAGGATGTCCGACAGCGCGGCCTCGACTGCATCGCGGATGCGGCGCGCGCGATCCGAGCGCGGCTCGGCGATGCCTTCGGCATCTTCGCGCTGGCGCAGGTCACGGCGATGGCTGGGATCCACGCCCAGTTCTCCAGTGAACGAACCCCCCAGCGTCTTGTAGGCCGCCATCAGCGTGCGCAGCCGTTCGTTGATCTGCCGGTTCTCGCGCTCGCGGCGCTGCTGCAGGGTCTGCATCACCAGCAGGCGGATGCCCACGCCCAGCAGGGTGATCAAAACCAGGCCGGCCAACGTGGACAGCACGCCCTGCCAGGAACTGAAGTCGATACCACGCATGGTCAGGGCTCCTGCAGGAAGAACCTGCATCTTGCCCCAGACCGCGCCCCATAAACGCAAAAGGCCCCACCACCCGGTGGGTGGCAGGGCCTTCGGTCACGGCGCGATTACTTGCGCTTGGCGGCCTTGCGCACGGCCTTCTTGGCCGGAGCCTTCTTGGCCGGAGCCTTCTTGGCGGCGACCTTCTTCAGCGGCGCAGCCTTCTTGGCGACCGTCTTGCGGGTGGCGGCAACCTTCTTGCCGACAACCTTCTTGGCAGCGGCGGTCTTCTTGCCGACGGCCTTCTTGGCGACGGCAGCCTTCTTGCCGACCACCTTCTTGGTGGCCGCGGTCTTCCTGGTGGCGACCTTCTTGGTGGCGGCAACCTTCTTGCCGACAACCTTCTTCGCAGCCACGGCCTTCTTGCCAGCGACCTTCTTGGCGGCGACGGTCTTCTTGCCAGCGACCTTCTTGGCGGCGACGGTCTTCTTGGCCACGGCCTTCTTGGCGGTGGCGACCTTCTTGCCGACAACCTTCTTGGCCGCAGCGGCCTTCTTGGCAACGGTCTTCTTCGCGACGGCAGCCTTCTTGGTGGCGGCCTTCTTCACGGTGGCGACCTTCTTGCCGGCAGCCTTGGTGGCGGCCTTGGTGGTCTTCTTGGCAGCAGCGGCCTTCTTGGTCACAGCCTTGCCTGCAGCGGCCTTCTTCTTGGCCACTTCCTTCTTCAGGGCAGCGGCTTCGGCCTTGGCATTCTTCTTGGCCGCTTCCAGCTTCTTCTTGGCGTTGGCAACGGTCTTGCCGACCGACTTGGCGGCCTTCTCGGCCTTCTTGGCAACGGTCTTCTCGACCTTGGCCACAGCCTTCTTGGCCTTGGCAACGCGGGTACCGGCAGCCTTGGTGGCGCGCTTGACGGTCTTCTTGACCGACTTCACGGCGTCTTCGGCGGCGTGGGCGATGGTCTCGCCGACGTTGGTGGCGGTTTCTTTGACGTTCTCGACGGCGTCGGTCACGACCGACACACCATTACCGTTGCTCATGTTGCCCTCCTGGGGGCCTTAAGTATCAAAACGGGGCGATGCTATACCGACATTGACGATCGTGGAACGGGGCACGCGCCCGCAATCGCATCTGATGCGACGGCCATGGTGTAGCGCAGCACCGCTACAAGAGCGCCGGGTTTGCAGGAAACCCCTTTTTTTAAGGACTACGCCACGCCAAGCACGCGGTCGGGGATTGCCGTTGCGTGCGGTTGCACGGATACGGCATCCGGTGCATGTTGCGGCGCATTGCGGCACCCGGCTGCGCGGAACTGCGCAAGTATCCGTCGGTGTCCGCGCGCCAAGCGATCGTCTTTGGTGGCGCAGGCTTCGCCTGTGCGGGTGTCGCCACAGCCTGGTGCCCCTCCACGCCGGCCTTTTGCAGCCTGCGATTTTCATGGCGCATTTATCCAGACCGCGACACACTCATTCAGCCTGTTTTACCGTAGGGCCGAACCGCCCCCACCCACGCCAGCGAACCGACTCCCATGCGACCGCTTCCCACTCTGCTCACGCTCGCAATCGCCGCCGCCTTCGGTGGCTTCGTTGCCACCGGCATCAATGCCCACCTGGACAACCGTGCCGACGCCGCGCCACTGCCAGCGGTACTGCCGACCACGGCGGCGTTGCCGGCCGCGGTGGCCGGGCAGGCGGTGCCATCGCTGGCGCCGATGCTGGAAAAAGCGATGCCGGCAGTGGTCAGCGTCAACACCAAGCAGGTGGTGCGCGTGCGCAACCCCTTCTTCAACGACCCGTTCTTCCGCCGCCTGTTCCCGGACATCCCGCAGGAGCGCATCAACGAATCGCTCGGCTCCGGCGTGATCATCGACGCCAAGGAAGGCCTGGTGCTGACCAACCACCATGTCATCGAGAACGCCGATGACGTGCAGGTGACACTGGCCGACGGGCGCACGGTGAAGGCCGAGTTCCTCGGCTCGGACCGCGATACCGACATCGCGCTGATCCGCATCCCGGCGCAGAACCTGACCGACATCAAGCTCGGCAACAGCGACCGCCTGCGGGTAGGCGACTTCGTGGTGGCCATCGGCAACCCGTTCGGCTTCAGCCAGACGGTCACCTCGGGCATCGTCTCGGCGGTGGGCCGCAGCGGCATCCGTGGCCTGGGCTACCAGAACTTCATCCAGACCGATGCGTCGATCAACCCGGGCAACTCCGGTGGCGCACTGGTCGACCTGCAGGGCCAGCTGGTCGGCATCAATACCGCCAGCTTCAACCCGCAGGGCAGCATGGCCGGCAACATCGGCCTGGGCCTGGCGATTCCGTCCAACCTGGCGCGCAGCGTGGTCGACCAGCTGGTCAAGCACGGCGTGGTGGTGCGCGGCACGCTGGGCGTGGAGAGCCAGAACCTGACCGCGCAGATCGCGCAGGGGCTGGGCCTGGGCGAAACGCGGGGTGCGCTGATCACACGCGTGCTGGCCGGATCGGCCGCCGCCGCGGCCGGACTGAAGCCGGGCGACGTGGTGGTCTCGGCCAACGGCCAGCGCGTGGACAGCGCCGAAGCCCTGCACAACGTGGAAGGCCTGGCGGCGGTCGGCAGCCCGCTGGCGCTGGACGTCCGACGCGAAGGCAAGCCACTGCAGATCAAGGCAACGCTGAAGGAACAGGCGCGTGCGGTCACCGGTGAGAGCCTGGACCCCCGGCTGACCGGTGCCACCTTCGTCGACCTGCCCGAGTCGCTGCGGCAGTCGGGCGTCGGCGGCGTGCTGGTCAGCGAGGTCAAGCGCGGCAGCCGCGCGGCGACCAACGGCCTGCAGCAGGGCGACATCATCACCGACGCCACCGTGGGTGAATTCGCCGACCTGGCCAGCTGGCGAGCCAATTTCCAGCAACGCCCGCCGACCCTGGTGGTGCGCGTGCTGCGCAACAACGGCCAGCAGCAGGGCCAGCTCGTGATGCGCTGATCGCCCTGCCGTAACACCCCCTATACCGCGGCAATGCTATTGCTGTCAGTCCAGGTCGGCACCGCCGACACCCGTTCCCCCATCGCAACAGGAGTGATTCGATGAGCCCCACCAATACCGAGAACCTGAAGGAACACCTGGGTGAAGCCGGTTCCCACCTGAAGCAGGCCGCCACGGCCGCCGGCGGTGCGATCAAGGGCGCAACCGGCGCAGCGACCGACGAACTGCGCATCGGCAAGGCCAACGTCAAGGCTGAACTGTCCGACAGCGCGCTGTCCGGCCTGGCCGCCGCCGAGTTCGGTGGTGCCGCCGCCAAGGAGCAGGTCGATGCCCTGATGGACAAGGGCAAGGACCTGATCGACAGCGCAGCCGAGTTGATCCGCGAGCGTCCGCTGGCCTCGTTCGGCGTCGCCTTCGCTGCCGGCTGGATCATCGCCAAGCTGGCCCGCGGCAGCAGCGACAAGTAAGCCGCGGCGTGAGCGAAGAAAACGCGCAAGCCCCTGATCCGGCGGCCACCCCGCCGCTGGATGAGAGCATCCGCCAGGTCGGCGCGGCCGGTCGTGCCGCCGCCGATTCGGCCAAGCATTCACTGCGTTCGCTGCGCCGCCTGGCCTCGGCCGACTTCGCGCTGGCACGCAGTGCGTTCGGCCGTGCACTGGCCTGGGCCGGCGTGGCGATCGTGTTCGGTGCCTCGGCCTGGCTGCTGATGGCCGCCACCCTCATCGCCCTGCTGCAGAGCTGGGGCCTGAGCTGGCTGCAGGCGCTGCTGATCACCTCGCTGCTGAGCCTGGCCGTTACCGGCTATGCGATCTGGCGGGTGTCCTACTTCTTCCACCACACCGGCATGCACGCCACCCGGCGCCAGCTGTCACGCCTGGGCCTGTTCGACGAGCCCAGCGAAGACGATCCCGATGCCGACGTGCAGCTGCCAGAGGGCAAGCCATGAAGTTCGGTGCACTGCAGCGGCGGGTGAAACGCTGCGAACAGGTGGTGACCGTGCGCCTGGTCGAGACCCAGGACCACTGGTCCACGCTCAGCCAGGTCTGGCGACAGGGCTGGTCACCGCTGCGCATCGTGGTGGTCGGCCTGGCCGGCGGCTTCATTGCCGGCAAGCTGGAAGTACCGGGCAAGGTCAACGGTGCGCGCTGGCTGCAGATGGTGGGTTCAGTCTCGAACCTGTTCGCCAGCGCGCAGGCCGCGTTCGCCACGGCCATGGCGGCGCAGGCGGCCGCCACCGCCGACGACGCGGCCGAAGAAGCCGGCGAGGCCAGCGAACAGGCGTCAGCGGCGGCCGCTGCTGCTGAAGCACCGCCTGCACCGGCACCGCGCCCGGAACCCGAACCGGAACTGCGCGAACCGCGCCCGGCCGAAGCGGCCACCGAGCTGTCCGAACGTTGATCCACGGAATCCGCCGCGCCGATCACGGCCGGCGGATAATGCGCTCCCCTTCCCGGTTGGTGCGTCGATGAGCGAGTCCCACCTGTCCCCGTCACCGGCCAGCCCCGAACAGCCCGACGCACCGTTGCCGCCACCGTCGCGTCCGCGCGGACCGATGTCGCTGGTGGTGCTGGCGACCCTGGCGGTGGGCTACACGCTATGGGCGGCGCAGGACATCATCCTGCCGGTGCTGCTGGCAATGTTCTTCGCGCTGGTCGGCAATCCGATCCTGCGCCTGCTGCAGAAGCTGTGGATTCCGCGTGCGCTGGGCGCACTGCTGATCCTCGGTGCCGGCCTGGGCGTGACCGGCTCGCTGGCAGTGCAGCTGATCGGACCGTCGATGGAGTGGGCGCAGGAAGCACCGCAGCAGCTGCGCAAGATCGCCCGCCAGGTACAGGACCTGACCAAGCCGGTGCAGCAGGCCAACCAGGCCGCGGAGAACTTCGCCCGCGTTGCCGGCGGCGACAGCAACCGCAAAGTGCAGGTGATCCGCGCCCAGCTCGACGACCCGTACCGCATGCTGACCCGTGCGCCACGGCTGGCCGCGTCGGTGCTGGCGGTGGTGCTGCTGACCCTGTTCTTCATGATTTACGGGCAGAGCTTGCAGCGCGCGGCGATCGCCCTGTTCCCGAACCGCCAGCAGCAGCGCTTCACCAGTGCCATCCTGCGTTCGATCGAGCGCGAGGTCTCGCGGTATGTGCTGACCATCAGCGTGATCAACACCCTGGTCGGGCTGGTGTTCGCCGGTGTGCTGATGCTGCTCGGCATCGGCCTGCAGGAAGCGCTGCTGTGGGGCACGGTGGCTGCGCTGCTGAATTTCGCCCCGTACGTGGGGCCGCTGATCGGCGTGGCACTGATGCTGCTGATGGGCTTCGTCGAGTTCCGCGATCCGCTGCAGGCCCTGCTGCCGGCCGCCGCCTACCTGGCCCTGCACACCCTGGAAGGGCAGATGGTGACCCCGATCGTACTGGGCCGGCGCATGAAGCTGTCGCCGCTGGTGCTGATCCTGGCGCTGATGGTGTTCGGCTGGGCCTGGGGCATGATCGGCCTGCTGCTGGCGGTGCCGCTGCTGGTCTGCATCAAGCTGGTGCTGGCGCGACTGGACGGCATGCAGGGCTGGGCGCGGCTGCTGGAATGAAAGCCCGCGCGGGCAGGCGTAGAATGGCGGGGTGAATTTCCCCGTCCAAGCCATCACTCTCGACCTTGACGACACGCTGTGGCCGTTCGCTCCGATCGGCGCCCGCATCGACCTGGTCCTGCACGAGTGGATGCGCGAACACAGCCCCGCCACTGCCGAGATGTATCCGGTGGCGGCAATGCGCGAACTGCGCGAGCGCCTGTACCACGCCCATCCGCACCTCCACCACGACCTGAGCGCGCTGCGCCGGCTGACCCTGCACGAAGCCCTGCAGGCCAGCGGCGCCAGCCTGGAGCTGCTGGAACCGGCGTATGACGTGTTCTTCGCCGCACGCAACCAGGTCGAGTGCTACCCCGATGCGATCGACGCGCTGGCGCGGATTGCCGCGCGGGTGCCGGTGGCAGCGCTGAGCAACGGCAATGCCGATCTGGAGCGGATCGGCCTGGCCCATCATTTCGCCTTCCAGCTGGGCGCGCGCGAGCACGGCGCCGCCAAGCCCGAGGCGAGCATCTTCCACGCCGCCTGCACCCGCCTGGGTGTGGTGCCGGCACAGGTACTGCATGTCGGCGACCATGCCGAGATGGACGTGGCCGGGGCGATCGCTGCCGGCCTGCGCGGGTGCTGGATCAATCGCGAATCAGCCACCTGGACCCATCCGCACCTGCAGCCGGACCTGCAGTTCAACACCCTCACCGGCCTGGCCGACTGGTTGGACGCCAACCTCGACGCCGCCGCACCCCGGAGTACCTGACGCATGAGCGAGATCACTGGTTTCACCACCGACACCGCCGCAGCGCTGCCGCTGTACGTGCTGGACCGCGAGCAGTTCGCCGCCTGGAAGGACGGCCAGCCGGCCGCCACCCAGGCCTGGCTGGCGTCGCAGGGCTTCAATGCCGGCGCGCACAGCGTGGCCCTGCTGCCCGGCACCGATGGCCTGGCCGGTGCGGTGATGGGTGTGGGTGATCGTGCTGATGCCTACAGCTATGCGCATGCCCCGCACGCCCTGCCGGAAGGCAGCGTGTGGCAGCTGGCCAGCGATCTGCCGGCCGCCGAACTGGCGCTGCTGCAGCTGGGCTGGGGCCTGGGCAGCTACCGCTTCGACCGCTACCGCAAGCGCAACCGCGCGCCGGCCCAGCTGGTGGCGGCACCGTCCGGCGAGGTGGCCGACCTGATCGCCGCCAGCCTGCGCGTGCGCGACTGGGTCAACACCCCGACCGAAGACATGGGCCCGCAGCAGCTGGAAGACGCCGCGCGCGCCTTGGCCGATGCGCATGGCGCGCAGGTCGAAGCGATCACCGGCGATGAACTGCTGAAACAGAACTTCCCGGCCATCCACGCCGTGGGCCGCGCATCGCACCGCGCGCCGCGCCTGATCGTGCTGCGCTGGGGCAAGGACACCGATCCGGCGCTGGTGCTGGTCGGCAAGGGCGTGTGCTTCGATACCGGCGGCCTGGACATCAAGCCGGCCGACGGCATGCGCAACATGAAGAAGGACATGGGCGGCGCCGCGCATGCACTGGCCCTGGCCGGCCTGGTGATGGCGCGCGGGCTGCCGGTGCGCCTGACCCTGCTGGTGCCGGCGGTGGAGAACGCGATCGGCCCGGATGCCTTCCGCCCGGGCGAAGTGATCGCCACCCGCAAGGGCCTGAGCGTGGAGATCGACAACACCGATGCCGAAGGCCGCGTGATCCTGTGTGATGCGCTGACCTTCGCCGGTGAGCAGAAGCCGGACCTGGTGCTGGACTTCGCCACCCTTACCGGTGCCGCACGCATCGCTCTGGGCCCGGATCTGCCGGCGCTCTTCAGCAATGACGACAGCGTGGCCCAGCAGTGGCTGCAGGCTGGCGACGCGACGCGCGACCCGGTCTGGCGCATGCCGCTGTGGCGCCCCTACCTGCGTTACCTGAGCAGCGGCATCGCCGACCTGGCCAACGCCGGTTCGCGCATGGCCGGCTCGGTGACGGCCGCGCTGTACCTGGAGCGCTTCCTGGAAGACGGCCAGCGCTGGGCGCACCTGGACGTGTACGCCTGGAACGACGGCGAACGCCCGGGCCGTCCGGCCGGTGGCGAAGCGCTGGCGCTGCGTTCGGCGTGGGCGATGCTGAAGCAGCGCTACAGCTGATCGGGTGGGTGCCGACCGTTGGTCGGCACGCCGTCCCCGGCAAATCTGACGAAAAATTGAATTTCGGCCCCGGCCGGGTTCTGCGAGGATGTGTGGGTCGACCACCCACACGCTCCGTGAAGGCAGGAACCCGACCATGTCGCTCTTCCGCTACACCCGTGCCGGCCAGACGGCGGGCGCACCGCGCGGGCATTCGCCGCTGCTCTGGATCGCACTGATCGCGCTCATCCTGGGCGGCGTCGCGCTGGCCTTTGCCTGGCTGGCCGGCTGGATTGGCGACCGCCTCACCGCGCAGCGCTTCACCGACACCATCGAGGCCACCGGACCGGCCCATCCCGGCTTCCGCCGCGCGCACAGCAAGGGCATCTGCGTGAACGGCTGGTTCGAACCCAGTGCGCAGGCCCCCACCCTGTCCAGTGCACGGGTGTTCTCGCAACGCCGCGTGCCGGTGATGGGCCGCCTGTCGATCGGCGGCGGCGACCCGTATGGCGCCGACAACACCGCGCGCGTGCGCAGCCTGGCGGTGCAGATGGTCAGCGATGATGGCCAGGAATGGCGCATGGCGATGAACAGTTTCCCGTTCTTCGCCGTGCCCAACGCCGAGGCGTTCTACGAACAGACCCGCGCCTCCATCCCGGACCCGGCCACCGGCAAGCCCGACCCGCAGAAGATGGCCGCGGTGCTGGCCAAGTACCCCAGTGCACAGGCCTTCCAGCAGTGGGCCAAGACCGCGCCGTGGACCAGCAGCTGGGCCGACACCACCTTCAACAGCGTCAACAGCTTCTGGTTCACCAACGCGCAGGGCCAGAAGCGCGCAGTGCGCTGGCACTGGCAGCCGCAGTCGCCGGTGGTGGAGATGGATGCGGAAACGCGCAAGAAGGCCAGCGTCGATTTCCTCAGCCAGGAACTGCAGCGGCGCCTGGCCAGCGGCCCGGTGCGCTGGAACCTGGTCGTGACCACGGCCGAGCCCGGCGATGCCATCGATGATCCGTCGGTACCGTGGCCCGAGTCGCGTGATCAGGTGGTGGCCGGCGTGCTCAGCCTGGACCGCATGCAGTCGCAGGAACAGGGCGCGTGCGGCCAGATCAATTTCGATCCGCTGATCCTGCCCAGTGGCGTGCGTGGCAGTGACGATCCGATCCTGGCGGCCCGCTCCGCCGTGTACTCGCAGTCCTTCAACCGCCGCGAACGCGAACGCGCCACCGGCAACGTCGAGCAACCGAAGGAGGCCGCGCGATGAGCACCGGCAACGGCCACTTCAACCTGCTGGCGCGGGTGCTGCACTGGTCCATGGCACTGATGATCATCGCCATGCTGTTCGTCGGCGTGACCATGGTTGCCTCGCTGCACCTGCGACCGATGCTGATCGACCTGCACCGTCCGCTGGGCATCGCCATTGGCGTACTGGTGCTGCTGCGCCTGTACAACCGGCTGCGCCATCGCCCGCCGCCACTGCCGGCGGATCTTCCGGTGTGGCAGGTGATGGCGGCCAAGGCCTCGCACTGGATGCTGTACGCGCTGATGCTGGCGATGCCGTTGATCGGCTGGGCGATGCTGTCGGCCGGCGGCTACCCGATCGTGCTGTGGGGCGGCCTGCACCTGCCGCCGATCGTGCCGCATACCCCAGCGCTGTATGCCGCGTTGCGTAATGCGCACAGCCTGCTGGCGTATGTGTTGTTCGCCACGGTGCTGATGCATGTGGGTGCGGCGCTGTTCCACCTGTGGATTCGGCGTGATGGGGTGTTCCAGGCGATGGCGCGCGGGAAGGATTGAGCGGGTTCGCCGGGAGTTCCCGGTGATGTCATTTCCGCGACCGCGGGGGGGTGTCACTTTCTTTGCGCGCAAAGAAAGTAACCAAAGAAACGCTCCGCCGGCCGCGAGCCGACGTGCTGCGCACGCCGGTGCCCTGTGCTCCTCGGCCCGTCGAGGGACGGCGCGGGAACTCGCTGCGCTCAAACACCCGCGCCTCTTCGCCCTCGCCGGACCTGCGGTGCTCGGCTCGCTCAAGGCGGACTGGAAGGTCAAGATCAACAGCAAGAGCATCCACGCATGGCGTGGATCTACTGGGTGCAGCTTTTGCCTTTGACGTTGGGTCCGCCTTGAGCGAGCCGAGCATCGCAGGGAAATCAGGGGCGAAGAGGCGCCGGTCTCTGAGCGCAGCGAGTTCGGCGCCGTCCCCTGATTCCCCGAGAAGCGCAGGGCACCGGTGCGTAGCACCGGCTCGCGCTCTGGCGGCGTGTTTCTTTGGTTACTTTCTTTGCACGAGCAAAGAAAGTGACACCCCTCCGCCGTCGCGGAAACGACATCACCAGGAAAGCCAGGCCGCCCCTACAACCACCCCTTCTGCCGCGCCAGCCGATACGCCTCGATCCGATTGGCCACGCCCAGCTTGCCGATGCACTCGGACAGGTAATTGCGCACCGTACCGTGCGACAACCCCAACTGCTCGGCAATCTCGCTCGCGCTGCGGCCCTCGCCCGCCAGCCGCAGCACGCGGCGCTCACGGTCGGTCAGTGGATCAGCCTGCGACCACGCATCCAGTGCCAGCTGCGGGTCGATCGCGCGGATGCCCTGCTTCACCTTGCGCAGCGCGTCGGCCAGGTTCTCGGCCGGTGCGTCCTTCAGCAGGTAGCCCAGCACGCCCGCCTCCAGCGCGCGGCGCAGGAAACCGGCACGGGCGAAGGTGGTCACGATCACCACCTTGATCGGCAGTTCGTGGCGGGCGATGCGCTGCGCCAGTTCCAGACCGGACAGGCCGGGCATCTCGATGTCGGTAACCAGGATGTCCGGTTGCAGCTGCTGCAGCATCCGCCACGCGGTTTCGCCATCGGCGGCGCTGCCCAGCACCTCGATATCCGGCTCCAGGCCCAGCAGCGCCGACAGTGCACCGCGCACCATCGCCTGGTCTTCGGCCAACAGGATGCGGATCATGCGGCACCGTCCTGCGCCAACGACGTGGACGACAGCGGCGTGGTCGCGGCCATCAACGGCACCCGTACCGTCAGCACTGTGCCGGCCCCGCGCGGCGACTGCAGCGTCAACTGGCCACCGAGTGCTGCGGCCCGCTCACGCATGCCGCACAGTCCATTGCCCTCGGCCTGCACGCCGCCACGGCCGTCATCGCGTATCTGCATCGCCAACTGTCGTTCCTCAAGCGTGAAATCCACCTGCACCCGGGTCGCCTGCGCATGGCGCACGATGTTGGTTGCCGCCTCGCGCAGCACCAGTGCCAGGCCACGTTCCACGTCCACCGGCATGGCAGGTGGCGTCGTGTACTGCAGATGTACCTGCTGGCATTCCAGCAGCAGGCGTGCCGATGCCAGCTCGCCAGCGAGGTCGCTGGCGCGGATGCCGGTCACCGCACTGCGCACCTGTGCCAGCGCTTCGCGGGCGATCGCCTCGGCTTCGCCGATCTCCTGCCGCGCGCGCGCATCGCCACGGTCGTGCAGCTTGCGCGCCAGTTCCAGTTTCAACGTGATCAGCGACAGGGTATGGCCGAGCAGGTCGTGCAGGTCGCGGCCGATGCGCTCGCGCTCGGCGGTGGTTGCCAGCCGCCGCACCTCGTCCTGGGACAGCTGCAGGGCAACGTCGCGCTGCTGGCTCAGGGCCTCCACGTTCACCACCAGCCCGACGATGAACGAGACCGCCGGCATCCACACCATGGCCTGCCACGGATAACCGAAGTACAGCGCGGTGCTGCAGAACAGAAGGTTCAACCCAGCGAGCTGCAGAAGATACTGCCACCAGCCGCCCCGCCCGCTCATGCGGATCATCACGCAGCCGAACACGAAATAGCTCAGTCCCGAGGGATACCACGGCAGCAGTACCAGGGCCATCACGATCATGCCCAGCGCATAGCGCCATGCATGGTGCCGTGGCGCCAGCATCACCTTGGCGTAGAACAGCAGGAACAGCGGATAGCTGACCAGAGTCAGCAGCAGCCAGCGCAGGGTGAAGCCGTTCCCCAGCACCGGGGTGAGGAAGATCCATACCGACCACAGAAGGTGGATCGCACCGCCCCAGGGCGACTTGCCACGTCGCAGCAGCTCGGCCACCGCCGAATCCGGTGCGGGGCGCAGCAGGGAGGCAAGCCAGCTCGGTGGCACGGGCGGATCCAGGCGGGGACGATCGCTGCCGATCATGCCAGTTCAGCCGATCCGGCGCAGGCGGCGCCGTGCCAACAGCAGCGCCACTACCGTGACCACCAGCAGCACCAGCAGATGGCTGGCGAGACTGCCCGCGGAGGGCAGCCCGACAACCGGCAACGCCAGCTGCGCCAGATGCCAGGTCGGCCACAGCGGTGCCATCGTCGAGAACACGGCGGGCAGCGCCGACAGCGGCAACCACAGGCCCGACAGCAGGGCCAGCGGCAGGTAGACCAGGTTGACCATCGCCGGCGCCGCGCTGGCACTGGCATGGCTGCCGATCAGCAGGCCGATCGCCCCCAGCGGCAGTGCCGCCAGGCCCGCCACCGCCAGCAGCTGCAGCACCTGCAGCGCATGCAGCCGCACGCCACCGAACGCGTGTGCCACGCCGATCAACAGCGAGGCCACCAGCAGCGCGAACATCACCGCCATGGCCAGCCGTGCCAGCAGCGGTGCTGCCGTCGGCATCGGCAGCGCGCGCTTGAGGGTCAGCAGGCCGCCTTCGCGGTCCAGCGCCAGCTGCACGCCGAAGCCGAACAGCGCCGGGGCCATCGCACCAAACACGCAGTAGGTGGCCAGCAGGTACAGTGGCGCGTGACCGCGCCCCAGCAGCACGCCGAACAGCAGGTAGAACAGCACCGGGAACAGCAGCGAGGGCACTGCGAACGCCGGTGTGCGCCAGGCCCGGCGCAGTTCGGCCAGCAGTTCGGCACGGTAGGGGCGCAGTACCTGCCGCCACACAGGCAGCGGTTGCCCGGCGGGTCGGATCAGGGTGTTCATGCAGCCTCCCGGGTCATGTCGAGGAAGGCGTCGGCCAGCGCCGCGCCCTGTACTTCCAGTTCGCGCAGCTGCGCGTCGGCAGCCAGCAGGCGGGCCACCACCGGCTCGGCCGGGCTCGCCAGCAGCTGCAGGTGTTCACCGTCACGCTGTACCTCCTGCACGCCCGGCCACCGCAGTACGTCTTCAGCAGGCAGCACACTGCGGCAGCGGATGCGGCGCGGCCGATCAGTCAGGCGCAGCTCGCTCAATGGCGCATCGGCCAGCACCCGCCCCTGCTCCAGCACCACCACCTGCTGCGCCAATGCCTCGGCCTCCTCAAGGTAATGGGTGGTCAGCAGCACACCGCAGCCTTCGGCCACCAGCTGCCGGATCGCCTGCCACATCGCCTGCCGCGCCTGGATGTCCAGGCCGGTGGTGGGCTCGTCCAGGAACAGTACGCGTGGGCGGCCACACAGGGCGATGGCGAACTGCACGGCACGCTGCTGGCCGCCGGACAGCTGGCCATAGCGACGGCGCGCCAGCGCCTGCAGGCCCGCGCGCTGCAGCACCTCCTGCAACGGCATCGGGTCGGGATAGCAGGCGCTGGCCTGCGCCACCAGTTCATCCACCTGCAGCATCGCTGGCAGGCTGGTGCTCTGCAGCATCACGCCCAGGCCGAGGCGGCTGGCGCGATGCTGCGGGTCGCCGCCGAGCAGCTCGACCTGGCCGGCGTCGACACGGCGCAGGCCCAACAGCACGCTGATCGCGGTACTCTTGCCGGCACCGTTGCGGCCCAGCAACGCCAGCACCTGGCCAGCACGGACCTGCAGGTCGATGCCATGCAGGGCGGTATGGTCGCGGTAGCGCACCTGCACCTGCTGCAGGCGGGCCAGCGACGGGGCGATCGGATCCATGGGCGGTACCGGTAGCGGGGACGTTGCCATCCTGTGCCGCCGTGGTCACATTTCGCAGTTGCTGCCGTCAGTGTCATCGGGTGACAGCTGTCACTGCCGTCATCGCTGTGCCTGCCTTCATGCTGTGCCGCACGCTCCACCGCCGGAACCGCCGCCGTCTGCGCTTCCGGCCACACCCGCCCGAACGCCTGTGATGGAACGAATGAACGCTTCTGCCGAGCTGTTGAAGGAACTCCGTATCGAACGCAAGCCGCCGCCCGCCTCCGGTGGTGGCAGCAATGGCGGTGGCCGCCGTTGGCTGTGGATCGCGATCATCGTGGTCGTGTTGCTGCTGGCCGCTGCGGCCTTCGCCCTGTTCGGCCGCGCGCCGGCGGTGGACGTGGAAACCGCCCCCGCCGTGGCCATCCAGCAGGGCAGCGCCAGCAGTTCGGTGCTCGACGCCAGTGGTTACGTGGTCGCCCGTCGCATGGCCACGGTCTCGGCCAAGATCACCGGCAAGGTGCGCGAGGTGATGATCGAGGAAGGCATGCGGGTGGAGCAGGGCCAGATCATGGCCACGCTGGACCCGATCGATGCCGACGCCCAGCGCAGCCTGTACGCCTCGCAGCTGCAGGCCGCGCGCAGCCAGGTCGCCGGGTTGGAGGCGCAGCAGCGGCAAGCTGCCGCCGAAGCCAGCCGCCTGCAGGCGCTGGTCGGCCAGCAGCTGGTCTCGCGCTCGCAGTACGACCAGGCCGTGGCCCAGCGCGACAGCCTGCGCGCGCAGCTGGATACCGCACAGCGCAACGTCAAGGTCGCCCACGACCAGCTGGCCATCGCCGACCTGGGCGTGGACAACAACATCGTGCGCGCACCGTTCTCCGGCGTGGTCACCGCCAAGGCGGCGCAGCCGGGCGAAATCGTTTCGCCGCTGTCGGCCGGCGGTGGCTTCACCCGTACCGGCATCGGCACCATCGTCGACATGGATTCGCTGGAGATCGAAGTCGAGGTCGGCGAGGCCTTCATCGGCCGCGTGCAGCCCAAGATGCCGGTGGAAGCCACGCTCAACGCCTACCCGGAATGGAAGATTCCCGGCGAGGTGATCGCCATCATCCCCACCGCCGACCGCGGCAAGGCCACGGTGAAGGTGCGCGTGGCGCTGAAGGTGAAAGACCCGCGCATCGTGCCGGAGATGGGCGTGCGGGTCAGCTTCCTGGAACAGGCGCAGCCGCAGGCCGCGGCCAAGCCGCAGGGTGTGCGCGTGCCGGGCGGCGCCGTGGTCCAGCGCGAGGGCGCCTCGGTGGCCTTCGTGCTGGGTGACGAGAACCGCGTGCAGCAGCGCACGGTCGAGGCCGGCCAGGCGATGGGCAAGGACCGCCAGATCCTCAAGGGCGTGAGCGCAGGTGAATCGGTGGTGGTGAACCCGCCCGACACCCTGCGCGATGGCGCCAAGGTGCAACAGAAACAAGCGCAGTAACGGCCTGGCGCCTTCGGGCGCCGCCGGCAGCACCGTTCGACGCACGCCCCCGGCCTCCGCCGGTGCGCTTCCCCGTTTCCCGCCTTCCGTGGAGAACCACCCATGTCGACCCTGGTTTCACTGCGCAACATCACCAAGACCTACCAGCGTGGCCCCGAGAAAGTGCAGGTGCTGCACGGCATCGACCTGGACATCGCCCGCGGCGACTTCGTCGCGCTGATGGGCCCGTCCGGTTCGGGCAAGACCACCCTGCTCAACCTGATCGGCGGGCTGGACAATCCCAGCGGCGGCGAAATCAGCATCGAGGGCGAGCGCATCGACCAGATGAGCGGCGGCCAGCTGTCGACCTGGCGCAGCCATCATGTCGGCTTCGTGTTCCAGTTCTACAACCTGATGCCGATGCTGACCGCACAGAAGAACGTGGAGCTGCCGCTGCTGCTGACCCACCTCAATGCCGCCCAGCGCCGCCGCAATGCGGAGATCGCGCTGACCCTGGTCGGCCTGGCCGACCGCCGCAGCCACCGCCCGAATGAATTGTCCGGCGGCCAGCAGCAGCGCGTGGCGATCGCCAGGGCGATCGTCTCCGACCCGACCTTCCTGATCTGCGACGAACCCACCGGCGACCTCGACCGCCAGTCCGCCGAGGAGATCCTCGGCCTGCTGCAGCAGCTCAACCGCGAGCATGGCAAGACCATCATCATGGTCACCCATGACCCGAAGGCCGCCGAGTACGCCACGCACACGGTGCACCTGGACAAGGGCGAGCTGGCCGACGCGCCGCTGGCCCACTGACGGAGGCCACGGCGATGAAATACTTCTCGTTGGTGTGGGCGCAGCTGTTCCGCAGCCGCACGCGCACCCTGCTGACCCTGCTCTCGGTAGTAGCCGCGTTCCTGCTGTTCGGCATGCTCGACTCGGTGCGCGTGGCGTTCACCTCCGGCGGCAGCGTGGAAGGGGCCAACCGGCTGGTGGTCGCTTCGCGGCTGTCGATCACCCAGTCACTGCCGATCCGCCTGGAAACGCAGGTGCGGCAGGTCGCTGGCGTGCGCGACGTGGCCTATGGCATGTGGTTCGGTGGCATCTACCAGGACCCGAAGAACTTCTTCCCGAACTTCTCGGTATCGCCCAACTACTTCGATGTCTACCGCGAGCTGCAGATCGACCCGGCGCAGCTGGAAGACTGGAAGCAGACCCGCACCGGCGCCATCGTCGGCGAGACCCTGGCCAAGCAGTTCGGCTGGAAGATCGGCGACACCATCCCGCTGCAGGCAACGATCTTCCCGCGTGGCGGCAGCAACGACTGGCCGCTGGTGCTCAAGGGCATCTACCGCTCCAAGGACCGTGCGCTGGCCGCCAATGAAGAACGCCAGTTGATGATGAACTGGAAGTACTTCGATGAATCCAACGATTACATCAAGAACCAGGTGAGCTGGTACACGGTGACGCTGGACAACCCGGACCATTCCTCGCGGGTGGCGCAGGCGATCGACGCGATCTCGGCCAACTCCGACCACGAGACCAAGACCCAGACCGAATCGGCGTTCCAGCAGGCCTTCGTCAAGCAGTTCGCGGACATCGGCATGATCGTCACCTCGATCATGGGCGCGGTGTTCTTCACCCTGCTGCTGTTGACCGGCAACACCATGGCACAGGCCGTGCGCGAGCGCGTGCCGGAGCTGGCCACGTTGAAGACGCTGGGCTTCAAGGACAGCACCGTGCTGACCCTGGTGATGGTGGAGTCGGTGCTGCTGATCGGCCTGGGCGGCCTGATCGGCATGGGCCTGGCCGCGCTGATCCTGCCGGCCATCGGCCCGAAGAGCATGGGCATGCTGCCGCCGCACGTGCCGACGCCGACCTGGCTGATGGGGCTGGGCCTGATCGTGGTGATCGGCATCATCGTCGGCCTGTTGCCGGCGCTGCGTGCCAAGCGCCTGAAGATCGTCGACGCACTGGCCGGCCGCTGAGGAGAACACAGACATGTTCAAGAGCAAATTCAAGAAGTGGCTGGGCAACGGCGTGACGGTGCTGCTGCTGGTGGTCGGCCTGGTGCTGTGGATCAGCCTGCCGTGGATCGGCGTGCTGGCCGTGGCCGTGCTGGTGGCACTGTGGCTGCTGCTGACCCGCGGTGGGCGACTGGCGCTGGCCGCCACCCGCATTGGCGTGGCCAGCCTGCCGCAGCGCTGGGGCGCCTCCTCGGTGATCGTGGTCGGCATCGCCGGCGTGGTCGGCGTGCTGGTGGCGATGCTGGCGATGGGCGAAGGCTTCCAGGCCACGCTCAACAACACCGGCGATGACACCACCGCCATCGTGCTGCGTGGCGGCTCGCAGGCCGAAACCAACTCGGTGATCACCCGCGAGCAGGTACCGATGCTGTCCACCCTGCCCGGCATCAGCCGCGATGCGCAGGGCCGGCCGCTGCTCTCGCCGGAGCTGTCGCAGGTGGTCAACCTGGTGTCGAAGTCCGATGGCACCGACGTCAATGCGCAGTTCCGCGGCGTGGGCCCGCAGGCGTGGGCGGTGCATGACAAGGTCAAGATCGTTGAAGGCCGCAAGTTCGCTACCGGCCTGCGTGAGATCGTGGTTGGCCAAGGCGCCAAGGGCCAGTTCCGCGATCTGGACGTTGGCAAGACGCTTACCCTGGGCAACCAGACCTGGACCGTGGTCGGTGTCTTCGCCACCGGCGATGCGCATGATTCGGAACTGTGGACCGACGCCGATACGTTGGCCACCACCTACCAGCGCAGTGCGTGGCAGTCGATCAGCGTGCGCACCGGTGGCAAGCCTGGCTTCGAGCAGTTCAAGGCCGCCGTCGCCGCCGACCCGCGCCTGAAACTGGACGTGGAAACCACCCGCGTCTACTACAGCAAGCAGGGCGGCGGGCTGACCAAGCTGATCGACATCCTCGGCAAGGTGATCGGCACCATCATGGCAGTGGGTGCGGTGTTCGGCGCGCTCAACACCATGTATGCAGCGGTGGCTACGCGTGCCCGCGAAATCGCCACCATGCGCGCGATCGGCTTCCGCGGCCTGCCGGTGGTGACGGCGGTGATGCTGGAGACGATGCTGCTGGCCCTGCTCGGCGGCCTGCTCGGTTGCGCAGTGGCGTGGCTGCTGTTCAATGGCTACAGCGTGTCCACCATCGGCAGTAACTTCAGCGCAGTGGTGTTCAAGTTCCATGTGTCGCCGGAACTGCTGTGGACCGGCCTGAAATGGGCGCTGGGCATCGGCCTGGTCGGCGGCCTGTTCCCGGCACTGCGCGCGGCGCGTTTGCCGATCACCACGGCGCTGCGCGAAACCTGAGCATCACGCAGCGACAGACTGCGCATCCTGCAGAGGGACGGAGCGAAAGCTCCGTCCCTTTCTCGTTGGCGGGGTCAGATCCCTTCGCTACGCAAAGGGATCTGACCCCCGATCTGGGTGCAGTAGATCCACGCCATGCGTGGAGGGATACCACCGCACACGCACTGCTACAGATTGCGGTAAATCCGCCGCTATCGATGCCTCTTCCCATCGCAAACGCAGCGCGCGTGACGCTGCGCACAGCGCATCTGTGGATTGTTGGTTGCGATTCATTTTCGCGCACTTCCAGCGGCGCCGAGACAAACAGTTACGAATGGAAACATTCTAGAATCGCGCCCCCCACGTTGGTTTGCAGCACCCCACGCGCCCATAGAACGGGCGCTTGTTTTTACTGAAACACGAGATTTCACGGATGTCCCTGAAAACCAATCCGCTGCGCAACGCGATCGTCATCGCGCTGGCCGCCAGCTGCACCACCCCGGCCTTTGCACAGAGCACTGGCGATACCCCGACCAACCTCGACCGCATCGAAATCACCGGCTCGCGCATCCGCCAGGCCAGTGTCGAAACCGCACAGCCGGTGGTCGCGCTCAATCGCGCCGAGATCGAGAAGAAGGGCTACGTCAACGTCGCCGACATCCTGCAGGACATTCCTGCCGCCGGTGCGCCGAGCATGAGCCGCGCGTCTTCGCTGACCTCCTCGCGCGATTTCGGCGGCATGTACGTCAGCCTGCGCAACCTGGGCCCGGAACGCAGCCTGGTGCTGATCGACGGCCGCCGCATGGGCGTCAGCGCCGGCGGTTACTCCGACCTGGCCTCGATCCCGTCGTCCATCGTCGAGCGCGTGGAAGTGCTGACCGACGGTGCCTCCGCGCTGTACGGCTCCGATGCCATTGCCGGCGTGGTCAACATCATCACCCGCAAGAATTTCGATGGTGGCGAAGCCAGCGTCTATGTCGGCCAGTACGGCCAGGGTGACGGCCAGAAGCGCGCCTACAGCGCGACCTTCGGCAAGACCTTCGACCGCGGCTGGTTCAGCGTAGGCGCCGAGCGCACCAAGGAAGACGAGGTGCTGGGCAAGGACCGCGAGTTCAGCCGCTACACCAACGGCCCGCGCCACCCGAACGATGGCCTCAACGGCAACACCCCGTGGGGCAGCGTCACCGTCGGCGGCAGGAACCTGACCGTGGGCCCGGGCGGCGACCCGAGCAAGGCCGGCAACTTCCACGCGCCGGATCCGGCCGATGGTGCCAACACCAAGTCGAACATGAGCCTGCTGACCGGCCTGGAGCGCACCTCGGTGTTCGCCAACGGTGGCTTCTCGATCACCGACAACCTGCGCATCGTCGCGGACGCGCTGTACAGCAAGCGCGAATCGACCAAGCACCTGGCCGGCTACCCGTACTCGGTCAGCGCCGCACAGGCCCGCAATGGCAGCCGTGCCGCCCTGTCCAAGGACAGCACGTTCAACCTGTGGGGCCAGGACGCGCTGTTCGCGCACCGCACCGAGGAACTGCCGCGCGGCACCGAGAACAATCTGGAAACCAAGCGCGCCAGCATCGGCCTGGAAGGCAGCTTCGAGACCGGTTCGCGGTACTGGGACTGGAACGTCAACTACATGTACAACCGCAACGAAGGCGAGCGCATCGGTACCGGCAGCATGTACCAGCCGCACGTCAACCTGGCCGTCGGCCCGTCCTTCATGGACGGCAACGTGGCCCGCTGCGGTGCGCCGGGCGCGGTGATCGCCGGCTGCGTGCCATGGAACCCGGCCGCCCCGATGGGTTACACCGGCCCGGGCTCGCTGAGCAACCAGGACGTGCAGGACTACCTGTTCACCCGCTTCGTCGACAAGATGCAGAGCACCACCAAGGTCGCCAGCGGCAACATCTCCGGCTCGCTGTTCACCCTGCCGGCCGGCGACATCCTGGCCGCAATGGGCTTCGAGCACCGCAGCGAGGAAGCCAGCTACACGCCGGACGCGATGGTGCAGAAGGGCGAGATCGCCGGCACCAGCGGCCAGCCGACCCACGGCAACTACTCGCTCAACGAGGTCTACCTGGAACTGCAGGTGCCGCTGCTGGCCGACCTGCCGTTCGCCCGCGAACTGTCGCTGGACATGGCCGGTCGTTACTCGGACTACAACAACTTCGGTTCGACCACCAACAGCAAGTTCGGCCTGAAGTGGAAGCCGATCGACAGCCTGCTGGTGCGCGCCACCTATGGCACCGGCTTCCGTGCGCCGACCGTGGATGACCTGTACGGTGGCACCGTCAGCAGTCGCGACTCGTTCACCGACCCGTGCGATACCTCCTTCGGTACCGCCGCCACCAGCCCGGCCGTTGCTGCCCGTTGCCAGGCGCTGAAGGTGCCGGCCAACTTCCGCCAGCTCAACAGCGATGGCAGCGTGGCCACCAAGCCCGGCCAGCAGGCGACCACCGATTTCAGCTCGGGTTCCAACCCGGACCTGAAGCCGGAAACCGCCAAGACCTGGACCGTGGGCCTGGTCTACAGCCCGGACTTCGTGCAGGGCCTGGACCTCAGCCTGGACTGGTGGAAGATCCGCATCGACAACGCCATCGTTGGTGAGTCGGCCACCAACATCCTGGAACAGTGCTACGTGCAGGGTTCGGATGCCGCCTGCGGCCGCTTCACCCGTGGCAGCAACGACCAGGTCAACGCGCTGGACCGCTCGCTGGTCAACGCGGGCTACCGCGAAACCGCCGGCTATGACATCAACGTGCGTTACCGCCTGCCGGAAACCGCGTTCGGCAAGTTCGCCGTCAACTGGAACACCACCTACACCGACTACCTGGAGCAGCGCAACGACAGTGCCGCCACCACCCCGGTGGAACAGCGTACCGGTTGGGCGGGCGACTTCCGCGTGCGCTCCACCTTCAACCTGGATTGGCAGTACGGCGACCTCGGCATCGGCTGGACCGCGCGCTACTACTCCAGCATGAAGGAGAAGTGCTCGTACATGGACGAGTGCAACATGCCGGGCTTCAACTCGTCATACACCAGCGCATCGCCGACCAACAAGGTGGGCTCCAACACCTTCCACGACCTGCAGGTGCGTTACAGCCTGCCGTGGGATGGCACCGTGTCGCTGGGCGTGAACAACGTGTTCAACCACCAGGGCCCGATCATGTACAGCCAACCGAACAGCAGCTTCACCTACTACGGTGGCTTCGACATCGGACGCTTCATGTACATGAAGTACCAGCAGCGCTTCTAAGCCTGCAACCGCGTTCCCGCCACGGCCATCCCTCTCTCCTGGCCGTGGATGGAAGCAGAACGGCGCCCCTCGGGGCGCCGTTCTTTTTTCCGGGAAGCGGGGTCGGATCCGGTCAGCGCCTCGCGGCGCGCATCGTGCGGATGTTGTCGCCGACGAACAGCACCAGGCCGGCCCAGATCGCGGCAAAGCCGACCGCCTTGGCGGTGTCGAACGCTTCGTGGAAGAAGAACACACCCAGCAGCAGCTGCAGGCTCGGCGCGATGTACTGCAGGATGCCGACCAGCGACAGCGGAATGCGCTTCACGCCGTAGGCGAAGCCGATCAGCGGCACGGCGGTGACTGCGCCGCCGAAGATCAGCAGCAGGTCGTTGCGCCAGCCCCAGCCATGGAAGAACGCGCCGCCATGGCCGTTCTCCGCCCAGATCGCGAAGGCCAGCGCCGGCAGGAACAGGTACAGGCTTTCCACGCCCAGGCCGGCCACCGGGTCGACCGAAACCAGCTTGCGCAGCAGGCCATACAGGCCGAACGAACAGGCCAGGCCCAGCGCGATCCACGGCGGTGTGCCGGCGTCGATGGTCAGCCAGGCCACGCCCACCGCCGCCATCGCCACCGCCACCCATTGCAGCCGGCGCAGGCGTTCCTTCAGCACCAGCACGCCCAGCAGCACGTTCACCAGCGGGTTGATGAAGTAGCCCAGGCTGGTCTCGATGACATGGCCTGCGTTGACCGCCCAGATGTACAGGCCCCAGTTGAAGGCGATGGTCAGGCTCGACACCAGCAGGATCGGCAGCGCGCGCGGCTGTGCAGCGATCTTCCGCCACCAGCCCAGGCGCGCGCTGATCAGCAGCCAACCCAGCACCATCACCGTGCTCCAGATGATGCGGTGGGCGATGATCTGGAACGACGGCACCTCGTTGAGCAGGTGCCAGTACACCGGCACCAGGCCCCAGATCACGAAGGTGGATGCGGTGACCAGCAGGCCCCGGCGTTGTTCGTTCTCGTCCATGCTCATCGCTTTCGCGTCCTTGCCATCGTCAGTACCACCACGCCCAGAAGAATCACCGCCATCGCCAGCAGGTCGCGCCAGCCGAAACGTTCACCATTGAGCAGCGCGCCCAGCAGCACCGCGATCACCGGATTGACGTACGCGTAACTGCCCGCGAGCGCCGGGCGCACGTTCTGCAGCAGCCACACGTAGGCGGTGAAGGCGACGATGGAGCCGAACACGCACAGGTAGGCCATCGCCAGCAGGCCACCGGTGTCGGGCAATGTGGTCGGGCGCTCGCCCACCGCCAGGCCGATCAGCACCAGCAGCACGCCGCCGCAGACCATCTGCCCGGCCGCGGTCATGAACGGGCCCGGCAGGTCCAGGCCGCGTGCCCACACCGAACCGAAGGCCCAGCCGATCGGTGCGATCAGCAGCAGCACCAGCCCGGTCGGCGAGGCGGTCAGGCTGCTGCCGGCATTGAGCCAGACCACGCCGAGGAAGCCGATGGCGATGCCCAGCCACTCACCGCGGCTGGCATGCTGGCCGCGCAGCGCCGAAAACAGCGCCATCCACAACGGCACCGAGGCCACCGCCGTGGCAGCCAGGCCCGAGGACACCTCGCGCTCGGCCAGCACCACCATGCCGTTGCCCAGCACCAGCATGGTCACACCCATGATGACCAGGTTGCGCCATTGCCGCAGGGTCGGGTTCGGCAGCTTCCAGAACAGGCGCAGCGCCAGGAACATCAGGCCGCCGGCAATGATGAAGCGGCTTCCGGAGACCATCGTCAGCGGCAGTGCGCCGCCGTGCAGGGCCTTGGCGATGCCCAGGTAGGTCGAACCCCAGACCACGTAGACCAGCAGCAGTGCCAGCGCGACAAGGCCACCCCGGGGGGCAGCCGCAGACGAAGAGGGGGGAGCCGACATGACACACCAGGGAGCCGGGGGAAGGCGGATTCTAGGACGTTTTGAGTATGGTCCGGGACCCCATACGGTGGCACGCTGTCATCCATCCATGCACCCTGCCCTGGTCTGCTACCCCGCATTGACGGCCGATGCAGTACCAAGAGGGGCTGCCCGGCCGCGCCGCCCCAAGGCCGGGCGCCGTTTTCCCTGCGCACGGACGCGCCGCATCGAGGATTTCCACCCAGATGAGCACCACGCCCCAACCTGCTGTCCCCGCGAACGACCGTGCCGCCCTGCGGCGGTCGATCTCCAATACCCTCAAAGGCTCCGCCGGCAACCTGGTGGAGTGGTATGACGTCTACGTCTACTCGGTGTTTGCCGTGTACTTCGAATCGCAGTTCTTCTCGCCGGACGACAAGAACTCCACGATGTACGTGTGGGCAATCTTCGCGGCGACCTTCCTGATGCGCCCGATCGGCGCCTGGTTCTTCGGCCGCTTCGCCGACCGCCATGGCCGCCGCCTGGCGCTGACCGTATCGGTCACGTTGATGGCGCTGTGTTCGTTCCTGATCGCCATCACCCCCACCGCCGCCAGCATCGGCATCTGGGCCGCAGTCATCCTGCTGTGCGCACGCCTGCTGCAGGGTTTCGCCACGGGCGGCGAATACGGCGCCAGCGCCACCTACATGTCCGAAGCCGCCATTCCCGGCCGCCGCGGCTTCCTGTCGTCCTTCCACTACGTCACCCTGGTAGGCGGCCACGTGCTGGCCCAGCTGACCCTGCTGCTGATGCTCACCTTCTGGGGCAAGCCGGAAATCTCCGAGTGGGGCTGGCGCATCGCCTTCGGCATCGGCGGCATCGCCGCGGTGGTGGTGTTCTGGCTGCGCCGGGGCATGGACGAGTCGCTGTCAGAGTCGTCGATCGAGGCCGCGCGCGAGGGCAAGGCACGGAAGTCCGGTTCGATGTACGAACTGTTCGTGCACCAGTGGCGGCCGCTGCTGCTGTGTTTCCTGATCACCGCCGGTGGCACCGTGGCCTTCTACACCTACTCGGTGAACGGCCCGAAGATGATCCAGAGCGCCTTCGCCGGCAACGACCCGATGACCGGCACCCTGATCAACCTGGGCGTGCTGGCCTTCCTGATGGTGCTGCAGCCGGTCGGTGGCTGGCTGTCGGACATCATCGGCCGCAAGACCCTGCTGGTGTTCTTCGGCGTCGGCGGCGTGCTGTACAGCTGGTACCTGATCACCCAGCTGCCGCACCAGCATGACGCCACCCTGGCCTTCCTGACCCTGGCCATGGCGTTCGTCATCCTCACCGGTTACACCTCCATCAACGCGGTAGTGAAGGCCGAACTGTTCCCCACCCACGTGCGTGCACTGGGCGTGGGCCTGGGCTATGCGCTGGCCAACTCGCTGTTCGGCGGCACCGCCCCGCTGCTGTACCAGGGCGCGCTGAAGACCGGCCACGTCGACTGGTTCGCCATCTACGTGACCGCGACGATCGCGGTATCGTTGGTGGTCTATGTGTTCTTCCTCACCAACAAGGGCCCGAACTGGCTCGACGGCACCCGCAAGTAAGCGCGTTGCCCTGATCGCGGCCACCGGTGCACTGCCGGTGGCCGCTGCGTCTCCCGCCTCGCCGCTGATGTGGATCGCAGCGACGCTGGCCGCAGCCACGGCATTGGCCTGGCTGCTGCGCCGCCCCAACGCGCAGGCTGCATGGCCACGCATCGGATTCGGGATCGCCCTGCTGGTGTTCTGCGTCGCGCTGGCGCTGCAGCTGGCAGTGGACCTGGGCAGCGGCCACAGCTCGCTGCAACTGCGCCTGCACCGCGGCATCAATTCCGGGTCGCCGGTGGGACTGCGCACGATGGTGGCGTGCTATCTGGCAGCGCTCGCCGCCGGCGGCTGGGGCGCGTGGAAGCTGCTGCGCCAGCGACGGTAGCGCCGGCCGCTGGCCGGCACCACCTCAACGGCGGGCCGCTTCGCTCTTGTCGCGCGCGCCACGGAACTCCGACTCCTTTTCCCACGTCGGCCAGCGGCGGCTGTTGGCCAGCTCGGCGCCCAGGTCGTAGACCAGCAGGGTGTCGGCAGCGTGGCCGCTCGGATCCCAGCTCGGGGTCCAGGCATCGCAGGCCTGGTGGTAGCAGTCGGCGAAGTACTTCTCGCGCAGCGCGCGGCCGGCTTCAACCCCGCCGTCCAGTTTGTCCAGGCCCGGACCGATGGTGATCGCCGGCACGCCCAGACGGGCGAAGGCGAAGTGATCGGCGCGGTAGAAGAAGCCGGCTTCCAGGTTCGGGTCCGGGCTGTAGCTGCGGCCACGGGCCTTGGCCACGCGTTCCAGGTCGCCTTCCAGCGAGACCCAGCCCTTGCCCCATGAGGCGATGTCACGGGTCGCGCCATCCGGGCTGAACATCTCGATGTTCAGCACTGCAGCGGTCTTGTCCAGCGGCGCCAGCGGGTGTGCAGCGTAGTAGCTGGCACCCAGCAGACCCTTCTCTTCGGCGGTCAGCGCCACGAAGTACAGCGTGCGCTGCGGCTGCGGGCCGGCGGCGAACACGCGGCCCAGTTCCAGCACCGTGGCCACGCCGGTGGCGTTGTCGATCGCGCCGCGACGGATGCGGTCACCCTTGGCGTCGGTCTGGCCGATGCCGAAGGCATCCCAGTGCGCGGAGAAGATCACCGCTTCGTCGCCATGCTCGCCACCGGGCAGCTTGGCCACCACGTTGCGGGTCACCACCTGCTCGCGCTTGAGCGCGAAATCCACGCTCAGCTTCGCGTTGTCCAGCGCCACCGGGCGGAAGTCGGCACGCATCGCCTTGCGCTTCTCGGCATCGAAGTCGAGGCCGGCGTCGGCGAAGATCGCCTCGGCCAGTTCGCGCTGCATCCAGCCACGCAGCGGCGTGTGCTGCGCCATCGCCTCGGCCTGGCCGCGCTCGATGTCGAACAGCGGCGAGGTACCCGAGCTCTTCACCGTGGCCCAGCCGTAGGCCGCCGGCGCGGTCTCGTGCACGATCAGCACGCCCTCGGCACCACGGCGCGCGGCTTCCTCGAACTTGTAGGTCCAGCGGCCGTAGTAGGTCACCGCCTTGCCGTCGAATGCGCCCGGTGCATCGGCTTCGAAATCGGCGTCGTTGATCAGTACCACGGCGATCTTGCCGTGCAGGTCCACGTCCTTGTAGTCGTTCCAGTGGCGTTCCGGCGCGTCGATGCCGTAGCCGACGAACACCAGCGGCGCGTCCTTGATCTGCACGCGCTTGCGCGGCTGCAGGCTCTGCAGGGTCACGTCCACGCCATTGGCCAGCGCACGCTTGCCCTGCTTCAGCGACAGGCTGGCCTTGGCCGCGCCCTCCAGCTGCGCGCGCACCAGCGGCACCGGCTGCACCCAGCTGCCGTCCACGCCGCCCGGCTGCAGGCCATAGCTGCGGAACTGCTCGATCAGGTACTGCACCGTGCGCTCTTCGCCCTCGGTGGCCGGCGCGCGGCCCTCGAATTCATCCGATGCCAGCACGCGCACATGGCGCGACAGTGCCTGCGGATCGATGCCGCCGCCCGGCAGGTCGTTGGCCGCATGGGCCAGGCCACCGACGAACAGGCAGGACGACAGCAGCAACACGCGCATCGGATTCACGGCAGTACCACGGCTAGCTTGGAAGTCACCAGAGTGTAACGTGGTCGTGACATCACCGCGCGGCGTGGAGGCGCCTCATCCGCGCATGGCGCGGATCTACTGGCGGACGCGGTCCAGCCAGCAGGCCAGGCCCTGTGCGTTGAGCTCGATGTCCATCGCCAGCACGGCGGTCACCGCCGCCTGGTCCAGCGCACAGCCATGCAGCTGTGCACGTTCCAGGTACAGCGCCTGCAGCGCCGCCAGCAAACAACGGTGGCGGTCCGGCCGGCCGTCGCACTGGCGGCCGATGGTCGCCATCGCATCGATCTGCTCGAACAGGTCGTTGGCCAGCTTCTCCACCTGCTGCACGCGCCCATAGTGGGTCAGGTACATCGCCTGCGGCGCGTAATCGAGCATGCGCCGGATCGAGGCCTTCATCGCCTCCGGATCGAACTGCACCGGCGAAGAGGTCGGGAAGATGAAAGCACCCTGCGTGCTGTCCAGCTCGCGGTAGGAGATGCCGAACGTATCGCCGGTGAACCAGCTGCGGCTGCGCGCATCCCACACGCAATAGTGGTGCAACGCATGGCCCGGCGTGTGCAGCAGCACCAGCTCGCGGCCGGCCAGGTCGATGCGGTGGCCGTCTTCGGCCACCACCACGCGCTGTTCGGGAATCGGTTCGATGCGGCCATAGCTGCGCGCGATCTCTTCGGCGCCGTACACCGCCGTGGCACCGGCGATCAGCCGGGCCGGGTCGATCATGTGCGGCGCACCGCGCGGGTGCAGTACCGCCTTCGCATTCGGCAACTGCTGCATCAGCAGGCCCGCACCGCCCGCATGATCCAGATGCACGTGGGTGAGCAGCAGCCAGTCCACCGCCTCCACGCCAAGGCCAGCGTCGGCCAGTGCCTGCAGCATCGCCGGCACCGACAGGCCGGTGCCGCAGTCGACGAACGCGGCGCGGCCGTTTTCGACGATCAGGTAGGCCGCGTCGAAATCCGGGCGCTGGAAGCCGGTATCGATGGTGTGGATGCTGGGGTCGGCGGTCATCGGCACGCACCTGGCAGGATCGGGAATGGACCCCCATGTTAGGCGCGCTGGCGGGCCGGGTTCGATGCGGCTTTGGTCGGGTAGTGCCGGCCAGCGGCCGGCACTACCGATCAGCCGGAGCGCAATGCGAACCGCGGCCGCAGCAGCAACGCCAGCACCAACACTGCCAGGAACGCACCATAGGCGTACAGCACCGCCAGCACCTGCGGCCAGATCGGGCCGGCAGCAGGCTGCACCACGCCGATGCGGTAGCCCCACAGCATCGACGCGATGCTCAGGGCGAACGCGAGCACCAGGGTGGCGCCGTCGAACAGGCGCCGCCGCGCGGTGCGCGGCTGGCGCGGGAACAGCCAGTACAGGCTGCCCAGCAGCAGGAACCAGGGCAGGAACAGCAGCAGCGACAACCAGGCCATCGCAGACTCCATGTCATCGCGCCGGCGGCGCGCGGACATCATGCCACGGGCACGACCCCTTACGCTTCGCGCAGAACGGCCAGCGCGGCCAGCACTACATCCACGTCCGCTTCCAGCTTGAACAGCTCGCTCTGCAGCTGGTCCCCCTGCTCTGCCTGCTTGATCACCGCGATCAGCTGGCCCGCATCGCGCGGCGAATCGAAGCCTTCGCTCTGGATCAGCAGCGTGCCGTCACCGGCGGTCAGCTTGAAGTAGAAGCGCCCATCCTTCTCGCGATACTGCTTGAACAGCGGCGGCGCCGCGCGGGCCACGCCGGCATCTTCGCTGGCGATGTCACCGGCGGTGGACAGGTCGCGCAGGCCCACGGCATGGCGCAGCTCGTCCAGCAGCGGTGCCGCCAGCTGCTCGCGCAACTGCTGGCCACGGCGCTTGAGCAGTGCTTCGATCTTCTCCGGCTCGGCCATCAGCGCGTTGTAGCGCTCGCGAAGCGGCGAAAGCTCGCTGTCGATGCGCTCGAACAGCTGCTGCTTGGCATCGCCCCAGCTGATGCCCGCAGCGAACGCCTTGGCGAACTCCGCAGTCTGTTCCGGCGTGGCGAACGCCTGGTACATCTGGAACAGCGCCGAGCCTTCGGTGTCCTTCAGCTCGCCCGGTGCGCGCGAGTCGGTCAGGATCGAGAACACCAGCTTCTTCAGCTCCTCGCGCGGCACGAACAGCGGAATGGTGTTGTGGTAGCTCTTGCTCATCTTGCGGCCATCCAGGCCCGCCAGCGTTGCCACCTGCTCGTCGATCACCACGTCCGGCAGCGGGAAGTACTCCTTGCCGTACACGTGGTTGAAGCGCTGCGCGAAATCGCGCGCCATCTCGATGTGCTGGATCTGGTCACGGCCCACCGGTACCTGGTTGGCCTTGAAGATCAGGATGTCGGCGGCCATCAGCACCGGGTACATGAACAGGCCGGCGCTGACGCCTGCGTCCTCGTCCACGCCTTCCTCGCGGTTCTTGTCCACCGCGGCCTTGTAGGCGTGCGCACGGTTGAGGATGCCCTTGCTGGCGATGGCGGTCAGGAACCACATCAGCTCGGTGGTCTCGCGGATGTCGCTCTGGCGGTAGAACCACACGTGTTCCGGGTCCAGGCCGCAGGCCAGCCAGCTGGCCGCGATCTCCAGGGTCGCGCGCTGGGTGCGCTGCGGGTCCTGCGACTTGATCAGGCTGTGCAGGTCGGCCAGGAAGAAGAAGCTTTCGATCCCCGGGGCGCGGCTGGCCGCGATGGCCGGACGGATGGCGCCAACGTAGTTGCCCAGGTGGGGCGTGCCGGAGGGGGTGATGCCGGTAAGGACTCGGGTCGTCATGACTGCGTGGGGTAACCTTCGATGAACGGGGCCAGTTTACCTTGCACGCCACCAACCCCGTCAGGGCCTGCGGCGCGTTCATTCACGCAACCCCGCTGGAGACCCCCGATGAAACGCCTGCTGCCCCTGCTGCTGATCCTGCCCCTGGCCGGCTTCCGCCCGGCCCCGATGCCGCCGCCGGTGTACGAGGGCGGCCCCGTGCGCATGGCCCTGGTCGACCGCGACCGCGGTACCGAACTGCGCAGCTACCCCGCCGAAGGCCAGCGCTGGGTGGCCGGCGAGCGCGGCCACCGCTACGCCGTGCGCCTGTACAACGACAGCCCGCGCCGGGTGCTGGTGGTGCTCTCGGTGGACGGCGTCAACGCCATCTCCGGCGAGGATGCCGATCCCTCGCAGACCGGCTACGTGCTCAATCCCGGCCAGCGCGCCGACATCACCGGCTGGCGCAAGAGCCAGGATGAAGTGGCGCAGTTCGTGTTCAGCAGCCCCAGCGGCAGCTATGCCAGCCGCACCGGTCGCCCGGACAACATCGGCGTGGTGGGCGTGGCCGTGTTCGAGGAAGCGCGCCGCTGGCGCCCGGAGCCCATCCTGCGCCGCAGCCTGCCAGCACCGGCCCCGGCGGCCGAAGCTGCGGCCGATGCCAGTGCCAGCCGCATCGAGGGCTACGCCAGCAAGTCGCGGGCCCCGGCGCTGGGTACCGGCCATGGCGCGCGCGAACAGTCCTCGGTGCGCGATACCGACTTCGAACGTGCCAGCCGCAGTCCGGCCCAGGTCCTGCAGTTGCGCTACGACAGCGCGCGCAACCTGCGCGCGCGCGGCATCCTGGTGGATTCCCCCTCGCGCCTGCCGCGCGAGCCGCAGGCATTCCCCAACCGCTACGTGCCGGACCCGCCGGCACGCTGATCACCCCGTACAGACAACACAACGCCCGCAACCTCACGGTGCGGGCGTCGTGTTGTAGGGCAAACCGTGGTGCTTACTTGTAGTCCGGATAGTCCTTGCGCACGCTGTCTTCAAAATCCCGGACCTCCTTCTCGGCGCGGTCCTTGGCCCAGCCATAACGTTCCTGCAGGCGACCGGCCAGATACTCGGCATTGCCTTCGGCCACATCGAAGTCATCGTTGGTCAGATCGCCCCACTTGGCCTGGGCCTTGCCCTTCAGCTGCGACCACTTGCCGGAAATGATGTCTTTGTTCATTGCTGGGAGTCCTTGGTTGCAACGGCGTTCTTACCGTGGCTCCAGCTTCGCGTGGCGGCCGTTGAATGCCGGTCAACCCGCAATGAAATACATGCTCACCTGCTTGAATGGTTCACTCCGCTTCGACAGTCGTGCTGCGGAAAGCACAAACGAAAAAGGCCGGGATGATTCCCGGCCTTTTCGCTTTCCAGTCCGCGCCGGGCTCACTTGCCCTTGGCGGCGTCCTCAACCTTTTCACCGGCCTTCTGCACGTCCTTGCCAGCACCGGCAACGGTGTTGCAACCGGCCAGCAGGGCCACCGAGAACATCGACAACAGCATCAGGGCAACTACGCGCTTCATGGGCTTCTCCTTGGGTTCGCCGCTATACCGCTTCATTCGCGGATGGGATTCTTTCGCTCGGCGGGAGGGCACCAATGCCCACTGCCGCCGCGTGAAGTGCAATCTGGCGGCAGGGGCGTGGAGCGGGTGTGAACGGTTCGGCGATCCGTTCAGGCCGGGAGCTCAGTCGCGCATCAGGGTGGACTTGCCGAACAGGCTTTCAACCAGGTCCACAGCCAGCTCGGCGGTGGCATTCTGCTTGTCCAGCAAAGGGTTGAGCTCGACGATGTCCAGCGATCCCATGCGCCCGGTGTCGGCGATCATCTCCATCACCAGCTGCGCCTCGCGGTAGTTCACCCCGCCCGGCACGGTGGTGCCCACGCCCGGCGCGATGCTTGGGTCGAGGAAGTCCACATCGAAGCTGACATGCAGGTGGGTGTTCTCGTCGATGCCGGCCAGCGCTGCTTCCACCGCGCGCTTCATGCCGTTCTCGTCGATGTAGCGCATGTCGTAGACATCCACCTTGTGGGTCTTGATCAGGCGCTTCTCTTCCGGGTCCACCGAACGGATGCCGATCTGGTGCATCTGCGCCGGGGTGATCGCCGGCGACGTACCACCCAGGCGGGTCAGCGCGTCCGGGCCGAGGCCACACAGGCACGCCACCGGCATGCCGTGGATGTTGCCCGACGGGGTCACATCGCTGGTGTTGAAATCCGAGTGCGCATCCAGCCACAGCACGCGCAGGGTCTTGCCCTGCTCGCGGCACCAGCGCGCCACGGCGGTGATCGAACCGATGCCCAGGCAGTGGTCGCCGCCAAGCATGATCGGCATGCGGCCAGCCTGCAGTTCGGCATAGCTGGCTTCCATCAGCGCATGGTTCCACGCCACCACTTCATCCAGATGGCGATAGCCTTCCACCGGCGCCGTCCACGGGTTGCGCGGGCCATCCAGGTTGCCCAGGTCGCGCACGTCCACGCCGCGCGCCTCCAGCGCCTCCGGCAGGCCCGCTACACGCAGTGCTTCCGGCCCCAGCCGTGCACCGCGATGGCCCGCACCGACATCGGTGGGAACGCCAATCAGGGATACGGAAATGGGATGGGCCATGGGTGCCTCCTGCGGTGGGGAAAAAGAAGCACAGTCTAGCCAGAGCTGTGTGACACCACTCGCGGCGGTGCAGCAGGGCATTGGCCAGATCGCCGCGGCCTGGCAGCCGTATCCGGTCAGGCATTCCAGCGCTGGGTCGTCAGGAATTCAATCTTCCGCGATCCACTTCACACCACGGTCGGTTTCGCCTCTTACGCGAAGCTGATGTTGTCTCCACGCTGCGCCGGCACCCTGAAGGTGCCGTTTCACTTCCTCACTCATGGAGCACCACGCGCATGAAACATGCACTCAATGGATTGGCGGTACTGGCAATTGCCCTGGGCGGACTGTTTCCCGCAGCTGCCAGTGCACCCTCGCAACGCGTCACGCATACGGTGACCACCGATGCGTATCCCATGCAGACGGCAGGCGCACGCCAAGTACTCGACTGGGTGGCGCAGCGGGTGAAGCCGTCGTTCGCCCCGCAGGGCTACGGCAACGTACAGGTGGAACGACAGGCGCTCTCCGTCGGGGGCGCATCTGCACGCTCGGACGGATCGATTCCTGGCAAGCTGCCGGAGCAGGGCATTCCCGGTGAGATCTACCGGGTGGAAAACCTGCTTCCCGATGGCTCCCTGCAGACGTGGGAATTCACCTGGGTAGAACCCTCATCCGGCCATGGCGGCGGCTGGGATGTCACCGGTTACACCTACAAGAAGGGCAATGACCCGGTAAACCAGCAGTAACGAAACAGGGGCAACGCGCACCGCGCTGCCCCCTTCAGACACGTGGCCGACGGCGGGTTCGCCGCCGCGGCACCTCAACCGCCGCGGCGGCGAACCGGCGTCAGGCTCTGCACCTGGCCGTTGTTGCGCATCATGCACAGGAAGCGGCCTTCGGGATAATCGATGATCAGTTCCTGGTAATCGTTGCCCACCGGCATCTGGGTCACCAGCGTGCCCTGCGCGCCCTTGCGCATATTGCAGGAGCCCAGTGCGGTATCGCCTGCCGGTGCGGGGGTAGTCACCGAGGACACGTTACGGAACACCGCGCGGCAGCCGCCGTTGACCCAAACCGAATGCCGCGCCAGCCCCCAGTTCTTGCCTTCCTCACAGCGGGTGCGGCTGAGCTGGCGCACGATTTCGACGTTGCCACGGGTGTTCAGATCGCACGACACCTGCTGCTGGCCCGTGGATTCGCAGGTGACTTCGCGCGGTAGCGCGGCATCGCCGGTAGCACCCTCGCGGGGGTGTGCGCCATCTGCGGCGGGCGCGGGCATTCCGCTGGCACTGACCTGGCAGATGCCATTGGCGCCGCCACGGCCGGTGTAGCTGATCTGCGGCGTGCCGTCATCGCTGCGGCTGATCGACAGCGTGATGCCACCGTTGGCATCGCGTGCTTCGAAATAGCGGTCATTGAAGCGTGTCAGCGTGGCCTCGCGGCCCTGCACGTAGACCGGGCCGCCCTCGTCGGCGTGCACGTCGATGCCGCCCGGGCAGCTGGCGTTGAAGAACGGCACCGCGGCCATGGCCGGGGCCACGAAGACGGTGCACGACAGAGCGACAGTGAGCGACAGGGCATGGTGACGCATGTGCGAATCCCGAAGGGGCCCGGGGTGGGCGTGTGGCGGCAGTATGCGGTGGGGCGCTGCGGCTGTCCGTGAGGAATATCAAGAACCGGGTGCCGCGCATGGGGATTCAGGTCTGGTAGGGTGGTCCTGAAGCGCCGCCGGGCTGGTTAAGCCAGCTTTACACCGTGGCCCGCCATGGCCAGTGCGAGAGCGATGGCACGGCTTGATTTATCGTGGATCACGGCACTGCGCGATCTGTCGCTTCTGGCATCGCGCTGCTCGAAACAGGCCAAACGCGATAATTCATTCTTCCTCTCAGATCACCCGATGTCATCGAAACAAACGACTGGCAGGCGGTGATTTCGCGTGCGCATGATGAATTGCCACCTTCAGCGGGGTGGCCGGGATTTCCAACCCGAAGACTGAAAGCTGTATACGCTTGCCAGCCGGCGCCGTCTTCTCAAGAGCGGCGCCGGCTGGCAATCCGTTCGCCGATCGACGGCGGGCGGTGCGTGGGGGCCTCGTGCCCACCGGCTCATTCAGTCCCGGGATTGGAAACCACGTATCGCCCGCCACCCTTCTCCGGTGGCACCTCTGTTCCGCACGAGGATGCCCGCATGTCCAAGCCCCACCACCCATACCTGACCGCCACACTGGGCGAGGCCGCCCTGCGACTGCCGCCCGAACTGGCGCAACCGTTGGAAGCCGCTTTTGCCGCTGCGAACGAGGCACCCGCGCCGATCAACCTTCCCAGCTGCCTGCAGCGCATCCGCGCCGGTGATGCCGCCGACGGACAGCCGTGGCAAGGGCCGGCCAGCACACCCGGCCAGGCCGTGGCCGCCGCTCGCCGGGATCGCGCCGCGGTGGGCCTGGTGTCGCTGCTGGAGCTGTACCACGCCGTCGAGCGTGTGCGCGTGGACGGGGAAGAGAAAGACGACATCGGCGATGGCACGCGCGAAGGGCTGATGCTGGCCTGCCGGGGGCTGGCGGAGTATGTGGCGTTGCAGGTGGGCGGGGCTCAGTAATGCGGAACGTTGAGATCCCCAGCGTGCAGCCTTATAACGCCACGCCCCCAGCCATCGAATCAGGCAGACCCACTGCTGGGTAGTAAACAGCCGGGGATGCGGGTGCGCCTTGGGCACCCGCACTTTTGGGAGAAGCGATGAAAGGCGAGCTATTACCTCGAGTGTGAGGTGCGCGATTGCGTCAATCACTCAGCGCCACACTTGTGCATGCCAATTTGCTACTGGTTAACTCACCGGAGCGGGGGCATCCATCCCGCTTCTACACGGGGGCGGGATGTACAGAGTCGCGATGTTCCTTTTCGGTGTCTGCACCGTTTTGCTTTCAGGCTGCACTACCACTGCGGTTCCCAAAGGGGTTGCCTCAGCTGGATACACCGAAGTTGTTTCTGTTCCTCTGGGCCCTCTCCGCTACTTCCACACTGCTTCCCTGCTTCCCGGGCGAAACGCCGTAGGCACTACGCACGTCCACCGCTGTGCAAACACTGAGCGGAGCATCAGCCTGCAGATCGCGGATGGGCTTGTGATCGTTGCTGAAGATGTCTGTTCACGGATCGATGCGGCGGCGGACCTGGCCGAGTCATGGATACCGGCGGCATCCAACAGCTATCGGATCCTGCTAGTGCCGGAAGGCACTGCGGGGGCAATACGGACAAGATCGCTTGGCCGCTTTGCGACAGGCAGGACGCTTGCACTTGCATCGCACGTCTACGGCGATCAACGACAAGCCTTCGCGGATCTCGTTGACCTGGTTGCGCACGAGAGCCTTCACGCATTAGGGCACGCTACCAGGCATCCGCGAGCGCGCGACGAAAGAAGCGCCTACTACGCAGGGCTGTGTGCCCAGCTCAAGATCAACGGGCTCATCAAGGAAGAGAGCTTGCCCGGAGCCCCGCTTGCTTCGGGTGATCGGGCAGTACGCATCTCGTCCCAGCAGGCCTATCGTGTGCGGCTTGAGACCTATCCGTTGCTGGTGGACGGCACCATCCGGCTTGGAACGCCATCCGGCGAGTCGATGCTGCAACGGTGCCAGCAGATTGGAAACGAGTTGATTCGTCTGCAGTAGGCCTGAACGCGAAAAGGCCAGCGCACTGCGCTGGCCTTTCTCGCTGAACCCCTGGCTCCGGGGCGTAACGGAGATGCCAAGTGGTGCCGCTTATCCGAATCGAACGGATGACCTACTGTTTACAAGACAGTTGCTCTACCAACTGAGCTAAAGCGGCATGGGTGGATCACCGGCGGCAATGCCGCGGTCCGGGGATTCTAGCGCAACCGCGCGCATTCCAGCGACCGGCTCTGTGCCGCGCCGCTGCGCTGCTGGGCCTGGGCCGGCTGCGTGCCCGCCGCCAGCTGCCCTTCCAGCCACCATTGGCCGGCGTCGCCGCTGGCGACCAGGCGCGGCTGGAAGCCGGCGGCCTGCACTGCCGCCATGCGCCGTTCGGCGCCTTCGCGGTTGCGGTACTGGCCCAGCGCCACGGCGTTGGCTTCCTCGCCCTGGCTGATGATGTAGTAGTCGCTCAGGCCGGCGGCGACGATGCGCTTCACCGTGGCCTGCGCTTCGTCGCGGCTGGCGGCGGCCGGCAGCATCACCCGGTAACGGGCACTGCCGCTGGCAGCGGGCTGTTCGCGCAGGCGCACCTGGCTCAGCAGCGTGCTGGCCTTGCCTTGCGCACTGCTCGCGGCGGCGCGGTCGGCGAACGGGCCCAGCGCGACGCAGCGCGCTGGCTCAGCAGCCGCGGGCGGGGTTGCGGGCTTTTCCGGTGCCGGAACGGGTACGGGTGGCGCTACCGGCTTCGCAGCGGCAGCAACCGGCGCAGCGTCTGCCGTCTGCGGCTTGGGAATTTCCGGCTTGGTTGGCACGGCCGGCGCGGGCGCCACAGCCACCGCGGTCTTCGCCGCCGGTTCGCGTTCCACCAGCGGCGCGGTCGGGGCTACAGCAGTCGCTTCGGCGGCCGCAGCGGCATCCGCACCACCGGGCACCCAGCGCAGCTCGGCCACACCGGCCGGTTGCGGCGGCGGCGCGGGCGGTTGCGGCGCATCGCGCAGCAGCCACCAGCAGGCGACGCCAAGATTGAGGATGGCCAGTACGACGATCAGGGCACGGGTCAGCATGCGCGGATACTAGCCTGCGGGCTGGTGCACCGCCCAGCGGGCGAGGCCATCCAGCACCAGCGAGGGGTGGTAATCGGCGCCGGGCAGCAACGGCATCAGTGCCGGTGCGCCGCCACCGTGCACCAGCAGCGACGGTGCCACGCCCAGCAGCGTGTGCGCATGCTGCGCGCTGCGTTCGATCAGCGCCACGGCCGCGCCGTCGCAGCCAGAGGCCAGCGCGTCGGCGGTGTCGTTGGCGAACTCGCTGTAGTCGCCGCCGGTCGCCGGCAGCTGCACCGCACGCGCGTGCAGTGCTTCGCGCATGGTGGTGGGCGATGCGGAAATGCGGCCCCCGTGGTGCTGGCCATCGGCGTCGAGCAGGTCAATGGTCAGTGCGGTGCCTACGCCGACCACCAGCACCGGGCGCTGTGCCTTTGCGGCAGCCAGCAGGGCCAGGAAACGATCGACACCGAACTTTTCCGGCTTGGCATAGGCAATGCGCACGCCGGCACACTCGGCGCTGGTGCGCACCACATGCACATGCTCGAAGCGGCGCTGCAGCTGGTCCAGCATGGCGCTGGTCAGCGACGGCGCGGCCACGCTGGCCACGAACGCGGTGGTGCCGCTGGGCAGGCTGTGCGGCGGCTGCCCGGCCATGCCTTCGGCGCCATGCGCCCAGGCCTGCACGTCACCGGCGCGGTCGCCCTGCAACGGCGCGAACTTGAAGCGCGAGTTGCCCAGGTCGAACAACCAGTCGCTCATGCCGCCCTCACGCTGACTTCGCCGGCGTGCAGCAGGCGTTCCTGGCCATCGATGCGCACGCGCAATGCGCCGTCATCGGCCAGGCCAAGCGCGGTACCGTGCTGCCACTGCCCGTCCAGTTCCACGCGTACTTCGCGGCCGGCCAGCATGTCGAAGGCGGCGTAGCGCGGCAGGAACGGAGCGAGGCCTTCGCGATCGAATTCTTCCAGCGCCGGCAGCAGCCGCGTCAGCACGGCCGCAACGACCACGTTGCGGTCCACCGGCTTGCCAGCCAGCGTGTCCAGGTCCACCCACGGCTGGGTGATCTGCTCGGCGAACGACGGCGGCATGTGCGTGTTGATGCCGATGCCGATCACCGCGCGCGCCGGGCCGGCGTATTCGCCACCGCCTTCTGCGAGCAGGCCGACCAGCTTGCGGTTGCCATCGACGATCAGGTCGTTCGGCCACTTCAGCTGCGCTTGGGTATAGCCCAGGTCGTGCAGCGCCTCGGCCACGGCGATGCCCGCCACCAGGCTCAGCCCGGCCAGGCGGCCGAGGCCACCGGAATACAGGCGCAGCACCGACAGGTAGATATGCGCGGCCAGTGGCGAGGCCCAGCTGCGGCCACGACGGCCACGGCCACCGGTCTGGCGTTCGGCCAGCAGGACGCCGACCCCGCGCTGGGGCGCGCTGCAACGCAGCAATTCGGCGTTGGTCGAATCCACCGTCCAGGCCACCTGCAGGTCGTGCAGCAGCGGCAGAACCCCGGCCGGCAGACCGGCGCGGATCGCGTCCGAATCCAGCAGATCGACCGGGCGGGTCAGGCCATAGCCTTCGCCGGCGCGGCCCTCAACGTCCACACCGGCGGCCCTAAGCCCTTGAATACGCTTCCAAATTGCCGCGCGGGTCTGGCCCAGCTCACGGGCCAGGGCGTCGCCGGACAGGCGACCGGCAGCGAGTTTGGCCAGCAATTGGCGATCGTCCACGGCAGCTTCCACGAAGTCAGGAAGGAATTATGCGGGAAAGCCGCCAGCGACGCCCGCCACGCTGGGTTCCGCAGGGGCTTCCAACGGGGCGCCGGGTTCGGGCTAGAATCGGGAACTCACCCTCCCTTAACGTGGATGTCGTCAATGCGCCGTTATGCCCATTGCCTGATCCTGCTGATGATGCCCTTCGCGGCGTCTGCGACGGCAGCGCTGGACGACAGCCGCGGCGCCTGCGTGTCGTCCAACGGGGATGCCGCCTCGCAGCGCGCACCGACCGCGACCGCCTCGGCCGCCACCACCAAGCCGGCGGCGGTACGTCCGGCCGCCAGCAGTGCCACCAGCACCGGCGGCGGTGGCAGCGACGATGACGTGCTGCAACGCATCCGTGCGCCGAAGTGGCACAGCTACCTGCCGGGAATGTTCCGCTGATCAAGTCGTTGCTGCAGTGGCTGCGGCCTGCGCCGCGGCCGATCGACGATGCACTTTGGGAAGACGCCTGCCGCCGCGCGGCCTGGCTGCACGGCCTGGACGACGAACGCCGCGCGCGCCTGCGCGTACTGGCCACGCGCTTCCTGCACGAGAAGACCATCACCCCGATCGGCGAGCTGCAGCTGCAGGCCGGTGACGGGGTGCTGCTGGCCACGCTGTGCTGCCTGCCGCTGCTGGAGTTCGGCGAGGTGGGGCTGGAAGGCTGGTCGCAGCTGATCGTCTACCCCGATGCGTTCCGCGTGCACCGCAGCCACATGGATGCGGCGGGCGTGCTGCACGAGTGGGATGACGAGCTGATCGGCGAGTCGTGGGACAGTGGCCCGTTGATCCTGTCCTGGGCCGACGTGCAGGCCGACCTGGCGGCGCCGCACGAGGGTTACTGCGTGGCAGTGCACGAGATGGTGCACAAGCTGGATGCGCTGGATGGCGCGATGGACGGCACCCCGCCGCTGCCGCGCGAATGGCAGCGCGAATGGGCAGCCACCTTCCAGCGCGCCTACGACGCCTTCTGTACCCAGGTGGACGCGGGCGAGGAAACGCTGATCGATCCGTACGCTGCCGAAGCGCCGGAGGAGTTCTTCGCGGTAACCAGCGAGTACCACTTCTCGGCACCGGATCTGCTGCAGCAGGCGTTGCCGGAGGTGGCCGCGCAGCTGCGACGGTTCTACGGCGAGCCGCCGAAGATCGAATTGCGGTAGTGCCGGAATACCCGCGCGCTGTTGCGCCAGGCGATGCCCGGCCGACGCGAATGCGCGGCTTACGGCCCCGGCGGCAGGCGCACTTCGAAGCGGGCGCCGCCCAGTTCGCCCGAACGGCCCACGGTCAGTTCACCGCGGTAATCCTTGATCAGGTCCTGCACGATCGACAGGCCGATACCATGCCCCTGCACGCGCTCGTCGCCACGCACGCCACGCTGCAGCACCTTGCCGATGTCGTCCGGGGCGATGCCGGGGCCATCGTCGTCCACCGCCAGCAGCAGGCCGGCACGGCGTGCGTTCGGGGCCGGCAGCGGCTGCGCGGTCAGCAGCACGCGGCGGTTGGCCCACTTGAAGGCGTTCTCCAGCAGGTTGCCGAGCAGTTCCTGCAGGTCGCCCGGTTCCCCGTGGAAGCGCGCGGCCGGGTCGATGTCGAATTCGCACAGCACGCCCTTGGAGGCGTAGACCTTTTCCAGGCCACGCACGATTTCCTCGGCGTTGGACTCGATCGGCAGCGGCGCGGAGAACAGTTTGTGGCCGGACGAGGCCGCGCGCGCCAGCTGGTACGAGACCAGGTTGTTCATGCGCTGCAGCTGCACGTCCAGTTCCTCGCGCAGTGCGTTGTCGCCGGCGCCGCTGTCCATCTGCGTGCGCAGCACCGCGATCGGCGTCTTCAGGCTGTGCGCCAGGTCGGCCAGGGTGTTGCGCTGGCGCTCGAGGTTCTCGCGCTCGCTTTCGATGAAGGCGTTGATGCTGTCGGTCAGCGGTTCCAGCTCGCGCGGGTGGCGCTCGCTCATGCGCTCGGTCTCGCCGCGCTGCACCTTGGTCAGCTCGGTGATCACGCGGCGCAGCGGGCGCAGGCTCCACTGCAGGATGACGGTCTGCAGCAGCAGCAGGATCAGGCCGATGCCGCCCAGGTAGAACCAGACGCGGCCACGGAACACGCGCAGCTGAGCACCCAGCGCGCGCGAGTCTTCCATCACGTAGATGGTGTACGGGAATTCGGTGGCGGGATCGGCGTCGGCGCCCCACACCAGGCCCAGGCCATAGCGGTAGACCGAGCCCTGGCTGCCATCGATCTGGATCATCGGCAGCGGGCCTTCGAACACTTCCTGGCGCGGCGCCAGCAGGCCGCCGCCCACGGTGGGCAGCATCGGGCCTTCGGCGGACATCGAATTGCCCTTGCCGTGCGGCATCACCACCTGCAGGTACAGGCCGCTGCCGGGCACATCGAAGCGCGAATCCGGCGGCTGCTCGCGGATGTACAGCGAGCGGTCGCGGGTGAAGTCGATGCCGGCCGCGTAGGACGTTGCGTAGTTCTTCAGGCGCTCACGCAGGTTCGCCTTCGCCGTATCGGCGAAGGCGGCGTCGAGCGCGTAACCGGCCAGGGCCAGGAACGCGACCAGGCCCACGGACGCGGCGAGCATCTGGCGCGCCTGCAGTGAGCGCGGCCGCCAGCGTCGGAAGAACCACAGACGGCCGGACATCGTGTTATCGCCAGGGTGAGCCGGCTCAGCCCTCGTTGCGCGGGATCGCGAAACGGTAGCCGCGACCGCGTACGGTCTCGATCGGCTTCAGCTCGCCATCCGGGTCCAGCTTCTTGCGCAGGCGGCCGATGAACACTTCCAGCACGTTCGAGTCGCGGTCGAAATCCTGCTGGTAGATGTGCTCGGTGAGGTCGGCCTTGGAGACCAGTTCACCGGCATGCATCATCAGGTACTCCAGCACCTTGTACTCGTAGCTGGTCAGGTCGACATTGCTGCCGGCCACGCTGACCGTCTGGGCAGCAAGGTCCAGGGCGACCGGGCCGCATTCCAGGGTCGGCTTGCTCCAGCCGGCGGCGCGGCGCAGCAGCGCGTTGACGCGGGCCAGCAGCTCTTCGACGTGGAACGGCTTGACCAGGTAATCGTCGGCACCCTGCTTCAGGCCCTCGACCTTGTCCTGCCAGCTCGAACGCGCGGTCAGGATCAGCACCGGGAACTTCTTGCCTTCGTCACGCAGGGCCTTGATCAGCTCCATGCCCGACATCTTGGGCAGGCCGAGGTCGATGATGCCGACATCGAACGGGACTTCGCGCCCCATGTAGAGGCCTTCCTCGCCGTCCTGCGCAGCATCGACGGCAAAGCCTTCGCGCTTGAGCCGGGCTGCCAGGGTCTCACGCAGCGGGGCTTCGTCTTCGACCAGAAGGATACGCATGAACTCTCCCTAGTGTCCTGGGTGTGGCCCGGAGGCCTGTGGGGTACGGGTTGATAGCGACAACTATCCCTGTTCAGGGGTTATCGCCGCGTAGTGATGACATATCCGACCGCGGCGTGCGCGGCTGTGAACGCGACGGGGCGGGGTCGTCCATATAGCGAACCCGGCCCCGGTCGTCCATGTACTTCACCCGGTTGATATCACGACCATCGAACGGCACGCGCTCGGCGCCGAGGATGTGGCCGCCGGTGGTGCGCTGCACGCGGCGCACGGCATCGGACAGCGACCGCTCGTCGCCACGGTTGCCGCGCTCGCCCCGCTCCATCATCTCCGCCCGCCCCTGGTCGCCACGCGGCGGCTGCTGTGCCAGCGCCGACGACAGCGGCGCAACCGCCAGCACCACGCAGGTGGCCAGGGCAATGCGGCAATGGAGGGGAACGGAAGACATCGATGCGATCCTAGCCGAGCACGGCGATTCGTTCAAAAGTCGTAAATCCGGATGCCGGGTTTGGGGTCCGGCGTTTTACAAATCCTTTGCAAATTCTTGGTTTGGGGCAGTGAATCCGGTCTGAACTTTTCCGGCGGCGACCCCGCGATGTTCAGCTAGGTGAACATTCGGGACGAATCGCCGCGCCTTGTCAAGCCAGGAATGTGACGAAGGTCACGCTGCGGCGCGATCGCTGTCGCGTTCGGTCACGGCAAGCGCCTGCTCGACCAAGCTCCAATCGGCACCAGGGCGGTGCGCGCCCTCGCTCAACACCTGGCGGAATGCGCGACCACCAGGCTGGCCGTGGAACAGGCCGAGCAGGTGGCGGGTGATGTGCTTCAGCGCCAGGCCTTCGCCCAGCCGCGCCTCGATGTACGGACGCATCGCGCGCAGCAGGTCGCCGCGCGCCTGCAGCGGGGCGCCGGTGTGCAGCGCCTCCAGCTGATGCAGCAGGTAGGGGTCGTGGTAGGCCGCACGGCCAAGCATCACGCCATCGACGTGCGCGGCCTGCGCCTGCACCGCCTCGAGGCTGGCCAGGCCACCATTGAGCACCACCGGCAGCGCCGGGCGCTCCTGCTTCAGGCGGTAGGCCCAGTCGTACTTCAGCGGCGGAACCTCGCGGTTCTCCTTCGGCGACAGGCCCTTCAGCCACGCGTTGCGCGCGTGCACCACCACCATCGCGGCACCGGCGGCGACCTGGCGGTCGACGAAGGCGGCGAACACGTCGTAATCGTTGTCCTCGTCCACGCCCAGGCGGCACTTCACCGTCACCGGGATCTCGACCGCGTCGACCATCGCCGCCACGCAGTCGGCCACCAGCACCGGCTCGCGCATCAGGCAGGCGCCGAAACGCCCGGCCTGCACGCGGTCGGAGGGGCAGCCGCAGTTGAGGTTGACCTCGTCGTAACCCCACTCCGCCGCGATGCGCGCAGCCTGCGCCAGCAGCGCCGGGTCGCTGCCACCCAGCTGCAGCGCCAGCGGCTGCTCGCTGCGGTCGAAGCCGAGCAGGCGCTCGCGATCGCCGTGGATGACCGCATTGGCGTGCACCATTTCCGTGTACAGGCGCACACCCGGTGCCAGCACGCGATGGAACACGCGGCAATGGCGATCGGTCCAGTCCATCATGGGGGCCACGGACAGGCGCAGGGAATCGGCGTAACGGGCGGTGGCGGACGTCATCGGGGTGCTGATCGGGGAGACTGGCATTACCAGTGAGATCAATAGTTTACACCGGGCGGCTGAATGGCGGCGGGGCGTCAGGCGGTGTGCGAAGCGTCGGCGCCCCATTGCCGGTGTGGCACACGCCCGCCATCCCGTCAAATACGAATGAGAAGTGATATCATTTGAGCGCCGCATGACGATGTGCGGCATGGATGTCCCAAGCAAACGGAACATGTAATGCAGCAACGCACCTATATCGAACTGGTCCTGGAGCTGTTCGCCTTCATCAGCCTGTGCATGGCGATGACGACCTCCGGCACCCCGGTGCTGGTTTTTGGTCTCACGACCATCCTGCTCACGGTATGGATACCCTTCCAACGGCGCGAGATTCATCGCTTCACCCGCGCCGTGTCGATTGCGCTGGTCATTGCGTCAGTAGCCAGGATCGTCATTCATTTCCTACCCAATCCATCCATCTAGGAATCGAATTCGATGAGGCTGTTCCGATACGCCACTGCGGTGGCGTTGTTGCTCTGTGCGCAGGGAGCGCACGCGCAGGTGAAGCAGATACAAGATATCCCGTGCGAAGGGTGTTCATACGCTCAGATGCAGGCGGTCGCGCTGTCGGACGTCGACGTCGGCGGTGCGCTGGTAACCAGTATTTCCACGTGAGAGATACGGAAGTTCGTCATCCTGTGGGATCGCAGGATCCAGGAGCTGCCGATCGAACAGGACCTGGAAGACTACTTCGTAGCCCTGGTCCGCTTCTGGCACGCGAATGGGCGCAGCCTTGAAATGAACTACGACGTTGCATCGAACACGTGGAGACTCCCCCAGCAAGCGATGGCGACTGCACGCGTGCGACGGCACTGGCGGCTCCCGCCGCAGACCGGCCGGTGCCGGCAACCGTATACGATGCATTGCAGAGCCCGGCCAGGATGAACAACGCGATCGAACAGTTGAATGCCTCCTGGCTCGCCCGCGGGTATGCGGCGCACATGACCTTCGTCAATTCGGTCAGGGGAAAGAACATCTCGCTGACTGCGGGCCGCCCGGTGACCACCCTGAACTTCGCCGATGGCTCCAGCATCAAGGCCTCCTACGACATCGAGATGAAAAGCTGGGCGCCTATTCCCGGCACCGGCCTCGACGTTCACGGCAACCCGGTTCCAGAGACGAAAGCAGACGTTGCCAAGGACGGCAAGCCGGTGGTGTACGAGTTCCCCGGTGGCATCACCAGTGACGCCTACATGGACTTCAGTCGCTACCTCTTCGATCTGGGCGTGCGCCCCAACATCGGGCCGGGCGACAACCAGATGATCTGCACCAGCGAAGTGATGGACGCCGACATGCGGGTGGAAGTCAGGTGCATGGGCCGCAGGCACTGATGCAACAACGCGGGTGACCGCCGCTGCGGTCACCCGGGTGCCCCCTGCCGAAGCGCTTATGCACCCATGTCCCAGCACAGGTGGCGGCGAGTGAAGAGTGCGAACTCAGTGCCCGCCGCCGCGCCCACCCACCTGCTCGATCAACGTCCGGCTGGCGGCATTGAGCCCCACCACCGTTACATCGGCGCCATGCGCGGCCAGTTTTTCCTGCGCGCGCTCCAGCGCGGCCACGGCGGTCAGATCCCACAGGTGGGCATCGCGCAGGTCAATCTGCACCTTCGGTGCTACGTGCTGGTAGTCAAACGCCGCGCCCAGCTGGCCGGCGGAAGCGAAGAACACCTGGCCACGTACGCGGTAGACCTGCGTGTCTCCGGCATCCTCGCGCTGCACCTCCAGCATGCGGCCGACCTTGCGGGCGAAGAACAGCGCCGACAGCAGCACGCCACTGAGCACGCCCTTGGCCAGGTCGTGGGTGGCCACGGTGACCACCACGGTCAGCAACATCACGGCCGAGGAACTGCGCGGATGCGTGCGCATGTCGCGCAGCGAGCGCCAGCTGAAAGTGCCGATGCTGACCATGATCATCACCGCCACCAGCGCAGCCATCGGGATCTGCCGCACCAGGTCGCTGCCGTACACCACCAGCACCAGCAGCAGCACGCCGGCCACCAGGCAGGACAGGCGGCCGCGGCCACCAGACGTCACGTTGATGACCGACTGGCCGATCATCGCGCAGCCGGCCATGCCGCCGAGGAAACCGGTGACCGCGTTGGCCACGCCCTGGCCGACGCATTCGCGGTTGCGCTCGCTGGGCGTCTCGGTGATGTCCTCGACGATCTGCAGGGTCATCATCGATTCGAGCAGGCCGACCACCGCCAGCGTGGCCGACACCGGCAGCAGGATGCGCAGGGTCTCCCAGCTGAGCGGCACGTCGGGGATGAGGAACTGCGGCAGGCTGTCCGGCAGCTGGCCCATGTCGCCAACACTGCGCACGTCCACATCGAAACCGATCACCACAGCAGTAAGCACCACGATCGCCACCAGCGGTGACGGCACCGCACGGGTGAGGCGTGGCAGCAGGTAGATGATTGCCAGGGCGGCGGCACACAGCACGTAGACGGTCGGGCCGCGGCCGATCAGTTCCGGCATCTGCGCCAGGAAGATCAGGATCGCCAGCGCGTTGACGAAGCCGGTGATGACCGAGCGCGAAACGAAACGCATCAGCGAGCCGAGCTTGAACACGCCGGCCAGCACCTGCAGCAGGCCGGCCAGGATGCTGGCGGCGAACAGGTACTGCAGGCCGTGGTCCTTGACCAGGTCGACCATCACCAGTGCCATCGCGCCGGTGGCGGCGGAGATCATGCCGGGGCGCCCGCCGGCGATGGCGGTGACCACCGCAATGGAGAACGCGGCATACAGGCCGACCTTGGGGTCGACGCCGGCGATGAGCGAGAAGGCGATGGCCTCGGGAATCAGGGCCAGGGCGACGACCATGCCGGACAGCAGATCACCACGGAGGTTACCGAGCCATTGCTGGCGCAGCGGATAGGACGTTTGCATGGGAAAACTCCGCGCGCACGCGGGGGTGGCCGCATGGCGCTGCAGTGGAAAGACACGGGTTCCTGAGCCGGGTGGGCCGGCTGCCGATGTGCGGCAAGGGTCAGGGTGGCGTGATCACTGCAGTGCGTCGTCGGGGAGCGTGGGAGGGCGCAGTCTACGGCACGGGGCTGCCCAGGGACAGCGTCGGCAGGCCGCAACGGCAGCGAGGCATGGCGCCGCTCTACAATCGGGGCATGGCCACCAACCCGCAGTTCTTCGATCCCGCTACCGAACAAGGCGTGCTGCGCCTGTCCATCGCAGGCTCATTGCTGCTGGCTGCGGGCGCGGTGGTGCTCGGCCTGTTGGCCAATTCCTCGCTGATCATCTTCGATGGCATCTACGGCCTGATCGACGTGGTGATGACCTGGCTGTCACTGCTGGTGGCGCGGCTGATCGCGCTGTCCACGCAGACAGATGCGCTGCAATCCCGGCTCAACCAGCGCTTCACCATGGGCTTCTGGCACCTGGAGCCGATCGTGCTGGGGGTGAGCGGCACGCTGATGATCGGTGCGGCGCTGTATGCGCTGGTCAATGCGGTGGACGCGTTGATGTCCGGTGGCCGCCACATCGCGCTGGGCCCGGCCATTGCCTTCGCTGGACTGTCGATCGTGGGTGAAGGTGCGCTGGCCTGGTTCGTGCTGCGCGCCAACCGCCGCATCGGCTCGGAGTTCATCGCGCTGGACGCGAAGAACTGGGTGATCGCGGCCAGCATGTCGGCCTGCTACCTGCTGGCTTTCCTCGGCGGCGTACTCGTGCAGGGCACGTCGCTGGCGTGGGTCGGGCCGTACATCGACCCGGCCATCCTCGCCTTCGTCTGCGTGCTGGTGATGATCGCCCCGCTCGGCACGGTGCGCCGGGCGCTGGCCGGCATCCTGCTGGTCACCCCGCCGGAACTGCAGGCCCATGTGGATGCAGTGGCACGCGGGATCGTGGCCAAGCACGGCTTCGTCGAGCACCGCAGCTATGTGGCGCAGGTGGGGCGTGGCGAGCAGATCGAGCTGTTCTTCGTGGTGCCGGAAAACGACCCGCCGCGGCCGCTGGTGGAATGGGACCAGCTGCGCGACGAAATCGGCGATGCACTGGGCGAAGCGTCGCCGGACCGCTGGCTGACCATCATGTTCACCACCGACCGCGAATGGACGATCTAGGCCAGCAGGACGCCCAATCAAGTTTTTCGTACGCATTGCAACCCATCGTACGCAGAAACCGGGCAAAGTAGGCTCCAACGCAACACCCACCCACTGACCAGGAGCACCCCGATGTCCATCGAAAAGGTTCTGTATACCGCCCAGGCCACCTCCACCGGCGGCCGTGAAGGCCGTTCCGTCTCGTCCGACAACGTGCTGGACATCCAGCTGTCGACCCCGCGCGAGCTGGGTGGGGCCGGCGGCCCGGGCACCAACCCGGAACAGCTGTTCGCCGCTGGCTACTCGGCCTGCTTCCTCGGTGCGCTGAAGTTCGTGGCCGGCCAGGCCAAGGTCGCGCTGCCGGCCGACACCACTGTCACCGGCAAGGTCGGCATCGGCCAGATCCCGACCGGCTTCGGCATCGAAGCCGAGCTGACCATCAACGTGCCCGGCGTGCCGCGCGAGCAGGTGGAAGAGCTGGTGCAGAAGGCGCACATCGTGTGCCCGTACTCCAATGCCACCCGCGGCAACATCGACGTGACGCTGATCGTTGCCTGATGCGGCCGGGGTCAGAGCCCTTTCGCGTTGCGAAAGGGATCCGACCCCAAAAAAATGGGCGGATGCCGGTCGAAACCGAACATCCGCCCATCCCACCTTCGTTGTCCCACGCGGGGGCATGAGGTTGCCGGCCAGCGGCCGGCACTACCAGGTCACTTCTCGCTCGTAATGAGCTGCACGACGCTGGAAAAATCCAGCTTGCCGCGGCCGGCCTGGTGGTTCATCGAATACAGGTTGCGGGCCACTTCGCCCAGCGGGATCGAGGCGCCGACACTCATCGCCGCTTCCACCGCCAGGCCCATGTCCTTCAGCATCAGATCGCTGCCGAAACCGCCGCTGTAGCCGCGCGAGGCCGGCGCATTCTCCAGCACGCCCGGCCACGGGTTGCACACTTCGGTGGCCCAGCTGCGGCCGGTGCTGACCGCCATCATCTGCGACAGCACCTTCGGGTCCAGCCCATGGGCCACGCCGAGTGCGATGGCTTCTCCGGTGACGGCCATGATCACGCCCAGCGCCATGTTGTTGCACAGCTTGGCGACTTGGCCGGCACCACTGGCGCCGACGTGGAAGATGTTCTTGCCCATTGCCTGCAGCACCGGTCGGGCGCGTTCCAGCGCGTCCTCTTCGCCACCGACGATGAAGGTCAGCGTGCCGGCCTGGGCACCGGCGGTACCGCCGGATACCGGCGCGTCGATCATCTGCAGGCCACGTGCGGCGGCCGCTTCAGAGACCTTGCGGGCGCTGGCCGGTGCGATCGTGCTGCAGTCGATGACCAGTGCACCGTCCGGGATCGCGGCGAGGATGCCGTCGTCGCCCAGGTACACGCCTTCGACATGGCGGCTGGCCGGCAGCATCGAGATCACGATCTCGGCATTGGCCAGGGTGTCGCGTGCCGATGACGCGGCGCTGGCACCGGCATCGACGGCGGCCTGCACTGCGGCCGGGACCAGATCGAACACGCGCACGGCGTGGCCGTTCTTGACCAGATTGGCGGCCATCGGGCCACCCATGTTGCCCAACCCGATGAATGCAATGTGGCTCATGCAAGGCTCCTTTCAGCAAGGGGAGTACCCAGGTCAGCCAGCGGGTGCGCGGCATCGGCCCAGGGGGAAGCGAAGAAGGTGTCGGCCCATGCGGCGGTGGCCTCGGCCATGCTGGCCGGGTTCCACTGCGGATTGCGGTCCTTGTCGATCAGCAGCGCGCGGATGCCTTCGGCGAAATCACCATGGGCGGTGCAATGCAGGGCGACGATGTACTCCAGGCGGTAGACCGCGGCGAGGTCCTGGCCAGCACTGCGGCGCTGCAGCTCGTACGACAGCCGTGCCGAGCCCGGTGCGCCGGCGGCGAGGGTCTTCTGTGCCGCCTGCAGCCAGGCATCGTCGGTCTGCAGGCCGGCAATGCGCGCGACGATCGCTTCAAGGTCATCGCCTTCGCACAGCGCATCGACCTGCGCCGCGTTGGCCAGCAGCGGACCGGTCGCGGCATCGCTGGCATGCGATTGCAGCAGATGGCTGAGGCGCTCGTGGTTGTGCGCGACATCGCCCGACCAGGCCACCTGCAGCAGCGCATCGAACACCGCACTGCGGCGTTCTTCGGCTACATGCACATCGGCCAGGCCGGCGTAGATGGCATCTCCCGGGTTGAGCAGCGCGCCGGTCAGGGCCAGGAACAGGCCACCCTTGCCCGGCACGCGCGGCAGCAGCCAGCTGCCACCTACATCGGGGAACAGGCCGACGGTGATTTCCGGGAAGGCCAGCTTGGAGCGCTCGCTGACCACGCGGTGGCTGGCGCCGGACATCAGGCCGATGCCGCCGCCCATCACGATGCCATGGCCCCAGCACAGGATCGGCTTGGCGTAGGTGTGGATGAGGTAATCGACGCGGTACTCGACGTCGAAGAACTCGGCCGCGTAGTCGTTCTCGCGGATGTCGCTGCGGCCGGCCTCGCGGAAGGCGACCATGCTCTTGTACAGGCTGTGCAGGTCACCGCCGGCGCAGAACGCCTTTTCGCCGGCACCCTGCAGCACCACCATGGCGATGCCATCGTCGTCGGCCCAGGCGTTCAACTGCTTCAGCAGCAGGTGCGCCATCGGCAGCGAGAAGCCGTTGAGCGTACGCGGCGCATTGAGCGTGGCGATGCCGATGCGCGTGCCGTTGCCGGCCACGCGCTCTTCGAACAGCACCGGTGCGTCGTCGGCAGCGGCATCGGTGCTCATGCGTTCTTCCACTGCGCGGCGCGCTTTTCCAGGAAGGCGGTCACGCCCTCGACCTGGTCGGCGGTGTCGAACAGGTCGACGAAGGCTTCGCGCTCGGCCACCAGCGCCGAGGCGTGGGTGCCGGTGCGGGTGGCCTGCACCAGGGTCTTGCAGGCGGCGATGCTGGTCGGGCTCTGCTTGCCGGCCTTCTTCGCCCATTCCAGCGCCAACGCCTTGGCTTCGCCCTTGCCGACCTTTTCTTCGGCCAGGCCAATGCGCAGTGCGGTCTCGGCGTTGATGCGCTCGCCCAGCAGGATCATGCGCTTGGCCCAGCCCTCGCCGACCAGGCGCGGCAGGTTCTGGGTGCCACCGGCGCACGGCAGCAGGCCGACGGTGGCCTCCGGCAGCGCGACCTGGGCGTGGTCTTCGATGATGCGCAGGTCGCAGGCCAGCGCGCATTCCAGGCCGCCGCCCATGGCGTAGCCGTTGATCGCAGCGATCGACACGCCACGGAACCCGGACAGCGCCTCGAAGGCTTCACCGAAGCGGCGCGCGGCTTCGCGCGCGGCGGCCTTGTCGCCGGAGGCGAACTGGTTGAGATCGGCACCGGCGGAGAAGAACTTCTCGCCGTCACCGGTGATCACCAGCGCATAGATGTCGCGGTCTGCGTTGAGCGCGCCCACCAGGTCGCGCAGCGCCGACAGGCTGTGCACGGTCCAGGTATGCGCCGGCGGGTTGTTCAGGGTGACCACGGCGGTGTGGCCATCCACCTCGACCTTCAGGCCCACGTGCTCCTGGGTACGCCAATCCTTCATCGCAGTTCCTCTTCGGTGTTGAGCAGGTGACGGGCAACGATCACCCGCATGATCTCGTTGGTGCCTTCCAGGATCTGGTGCACGCGGCAGTCACGCAGCAGGCGTTCGATCGGGTATTCGCGGATGTAGCCGTAGCCACCGTGGATCTGCAGTGCTTCGTTGCAGACGTTGAAACCGGCATCGGTGGCGAAGCGCTTGGCCATCGCGCACCAGACGTTGGCATCGCTGGCACCGGCATCGAGCTTGCGCGCGGCGGTGTGCACCATCTGCCGTGCAGCCACCAGCTGGGTGACCATGTCGGCCAGCTTGAACTGCAGTGCCTGGAACTCGGCCAGCGCCTTGCCGAACTGGCGGCGTTCGCCCATGTAGCGGCGTGCGGCATCCAGCGCGCCCTGCGCCGCACCCAGCGAGCAGGCGGCGATGTTGATGCGGCCGCCATCGAGCCCCTTCATCGCCAGCTTGAAGCCGCCACCTTCCTCTCCCAGAAGGTGGCTGACCGGCACGCGGACGTTTTCGAAGGTGATGCCACGGGTGGGCTGGCTGTTCCAGCCCATCTTCTCTTCCTTGCGGCCGAAGCTGATGCCCGGCAGGTCCGCCGGCACCGCAATGGCGCTGACACCGCCGGCACCGGCACCACCGGTACGTGCCATCACGACCAGCAGCTCGGTGGCACCGGCGCCGGAAATGAAGGCCTTGGAGCCGTTCAGCACATAGAAGTCGCCATCGCGCAGGGCGGTGGTCTTCAGCGACGCCGCATCGGAACCGGCGCCCGGTTCGGTCAGGCAGTACGAAGCCAGCTTGTTGCCCGAAGACAGGTCGGTACCCCACGCATCGCGCAGTGCCGGCTGGCCCCACGTGGACACCATCCACGAGGCCATGTTGTGGATGCTGATGTACGCCGCCGTCGACGGATCGACGCTGGCGAGCTCCTCGATAACGACGGCGGCGTCCAGTCGGCTCAGGCCGCTGCCGCCCACTTCCGGGTCCATGTACAGACCGCAGAAGCCCAGTTCACCGGCCTTGGCGATCGCCTCGCGCGGAAAGATGCCCTCCGCATCCCATCGCGCGGCGTGCGGCGCCAGTTCGGCCTGTGCGAAGTCGCGCGCCGCCTCGCGGTACGCCTGCTGCGCTTCTTCCAGTTCCGTCGTCATCGAGTGGCTCATGGCTGCTCCTGCCGTTACTTCAGGCTGATCGTGGTGTTGACGCCGTGGCTCAACGTCTCGTCATCGAACCAGCGCGCGGTGACCGTCTTGGTCTGGGTATAGAACAGCACCACCTGCTTGCCGTACGGGCCCAGGTCGCCCAGCTTGGACGCGCGCGAACCGGTGAACGAGAACAGCGGCACCGGCACCGGGATCGGCACGTTGATGCCGACCTGGCCGACGTCGATGTCTTCCTGGAACCTGCGCGCGGCGGCGCCGGACTGGGTGAACAGTGCGGTGCCGTTGCCGTTCGGGTTGCTGTTGACCATCGCGATGGCCTCTTCCAGCGTCTCCGCTTCGAGGATGACCAGCACCGGCCCGAAGATCTCTTCCTGGTAGATGCGCATGTCGGTGGTGACACCGGCAAAGATGGTCGGGCCGACAAAGTTGCCCTTCTCGAAACCATCGACCTGCGGCTTGCGGCCGTCCAGCACCAGCTTGGCGCCCTGCTCCACGCCCGAGGCGATCAGGCCTTCCACGCGCTCGCGGGCGCTGCAGGAAATGACCGGGCCCACATCGGTGCCGGCCACGGTGCCGCCGCTGACCTTCAGGGTCTTGGCCTTGGCCACCAGGTCCTCCACCCAGTTGCGTGCTTCACCCACCAGCACCAGGGTGGAGGCAGCCATGCAACGCTGGCCCGCGGCACCGAAGGCGGCACCGACCATCGCGTTGAGGGTCTGCTCCTTGTTGGCGTCCGGCAGCACCACGGCGTGGTTCTTGGCGCCCATCATGCACTGCACGCGCTTGCCGGCCAGCGACGCACGGTTGTAGACGTGGGTACCGACGCGGGTGGAACCGACGAACGAGACGGCCTTGATGTCCGGGTGGTCGCAGATCGCGTTGACCACTTCCTCGCCGCCGTGGACGACGTTCAGCACGCCCTTCGGAATGCCGGCTTCCAGCGCCAGCTCGACCAGGCGCATGGTGACCATCGGGTCCTGCTCGGACGGCTTGAGGATGAAGGTGTTGCCGGTGGCGATCGCCATCGGGAACATCCACAGCGGGATCATCGCCGGGAAGTTGAACGGGGTGATGCCTGCGCACACGCCCAGCGGCTGCATGATCGTGTAGGTGTCCACGCCATTGGCCACGTTGTTGGCCAGCTCGCCCAGCTGCAGGTTGCCGATGGCGGCGGCGTGCTCGACCACTTCCAGGCCGCGGAACACATCGCCTTCGGCGTCCGGCAGGGTCTTGCCCTGTTCGGCGGTGAGGATGTGGGCCAGCTCGCTCATGTGCTCGCGGATCAGCTGCTGGTACTTCAGGAAGATGCGCGCGCGGGTGCCGATCGGGGTCTTGCGCCAGGTCTTGAAGGCTTCCTTGGCAGCGGCGACGGCAGCGTCCACTTCGCCGGTGGTGGCGAACGGCACCTTGGCCAGCACGTCCTGGGTGGCCGGATTGATCACGTCCTGCCAGTGGGAGGTGGCCGATTCAACGAACTGGCCATCGATCAGCATGCGGATACGGGGCGCTGCAACAGTCATGACGACAATCCCACTGGGTGCGAAAGATGCTTGGCATTATTCACAGCACTCATCTCGATTTCCGGGCTGAATCCGCTTAATCTGGCCAACACACCAGACGATTCATGTTAATTCTGTGAATTATTCAGCCCCCCAGCGACAACTTGGCCTGCGCCTGCTGCGGCTGCGCGAACAGCGCGGCTACAGCCAGGCTGATCTGGCACGGGCGTTGGGGCTGTCGCCCAGCTACCTGAACCAGATCGAGCGCAACAAGCGCCCACTGACGCCGGCGGTGCAGAAGAAGCTGGGCGAGGTATTGGGCGATGTTTCGGCGCTGTTCGACGAGGATGAGCCCGCCGCACTGCAGGAAGCGCTGGGTGAGACCCTGCGCGACCTGGGCCTGGCCGACGTCAGTGCCACCGAACTGCGCGCGCTGGCCGGCAACCTGCCGCAGGTCAGCCGCGCCCTGCTGGACCTGCATCGCCGCCACCTGGCGCTGCGCGAGCATGCCGCCGCACTGGAATTCCAGCTGGGCGAGCCTGGTGCTGGCAGTACCCTGCCGGCCGGCGACCAGGTCCGCGACTTCTTCAACCGCATGCACAACCACATTCCCGAGCTGGACGAGCTGGCCGAGCAGCTGTTCACCGAATGGGGGTTGTCGCCCGGGCACGTGGCGCCGCGGCTGCGCCAGCTGCTGGCCGACCGCCATGGCGTGCTGGTGGAAGTGGCCGCCCTTCAGGCCGGGCGCGAGAAGCGGCAATACGATGCCGGTGCGCGGCGGCTGTGGCTGCCCGATTACCTGGAGCCCGGCCAGCAGGCGTTCCAGATGGCGGCCGAACTGGCGCTGCACGGTTACCTGCCGCAGATCGATGCGGTGGTGGCGCGCGCCGGCTTCACCGATGACGCGCGCATCGCGCAGGCGCGGATCGGTCTTTCCAACTATTTCGCCGGCGCGCTGGTGATGCCGTACATGCGCTTCCTGCGCGCCGCCGAAACCAGCAGCTACGACATCGAACTGCTGGCGCACCAGTTCGGCGTCGGCTTCGAAGCGGTCTGCCATCGGCTGAGCACGCTGGCACGGCGCAGTGCGCCAGGCCTGCCGTTCTTCTTCATCCGCGTGGACCGCGCCGGCAATGTGTCCAAGCGCCATTCGGCCACCGATTTCCATTTCTCGCAGGTAGGCGGTTCGTGCCCGCTGTGGATCGTCTACGAGGCGTTCAACCAGCCAGGCCGCATCCTGACGCAGACGGCGCGCATGCCCGATGGGCGTCGCCATTTCTGGCTGGCGCGGCAGGTCAGCAGCGGTCCGGTCGGCCATGGCCAGCCGCGCAAGACCTTCGCGGTGGCGCTGGGCTGCGATCTGCAGCATGCCGAGCGGCTGGTGTATTCATTGGGGCTGGATGTGCAGAGCCCGGGCAACTCGGTATCAATCGGCCCGGGGTGCCGGGTATGCCCGCGCGAGGACTGCATGCAGCGCGCGTTCGCGCAGTTGCCGGGGCGGTAGGGGGTTCGGCAGGGCTGCGCCCTGCACCTGCAGAGGCAACAGCAAAAGCCGAAGCAACGTCAAAAGCTGGTGTGCTGTCGGATGGCGGGGCAGTGTCAGATTGCGGGGACGCCGTGAACCCATCCCTGGGGGCTTGGCCGCGGCATCCATGCCGCGGACACCCCGCAACCTGACACCCCCCCGCCTTCGAAACGTTCATGCCATCTGTCGGAACGACGTATTGACCTGGTGGGTGTCGACCTTGGTCGATACGGTAGATCCACGCATGGCGTGGATCTACTGAGGACCGGCTCAGTAGATCGGCGTCACCTTCATCTGCGGCAGCGGACGCGGTGCACCGTCGGTCAGGTCGGGGCCGAGGTCATCCCAGGTACGTCCCTGTTCAACCATCAACCCCCACAGCTGCTGCGAGGCCAGCCGCTTGTCTTCCGAGCCCAGCTTGTACGACGGTGGTGCCGGTTCACCGCGGGCGACCATCGCGTACGCCGCGCGGTAGGCCAGCACCTGCTGTGCCGGGTCGTCGGTGCGTGCCACTTCCAGCGTGTAGCGCTGGTAGGCCGAGGCCAGGTTGCGCCAGCGGATCCAGTAGTGGTTCTCGAACGAGAACGAACAGAAGCGCGCACCGGCCAGGCTGCCCTTGTCGGCGATGCGGGTCAGCACCTCCTGCGGCATGTCCAGGTTCATCCCGCCTTCGTCGCCCTGCAGGCTGACATGCACGATACGGTCGCGGTAGCCCGGCGCGCGCGCCTGCAGCAGGTCGCGCCAGTTCTGCATGGTCGCCACCACCGCGAACAGGAAACGACCCAGTTCAGCAGCGGCCAGCGGCGTGGCGATCGATTGGTAGGTGCGCTGCCAGCCGTGGCGGTTCTCGGTGGGCAGGAACACGGCATGTTCCAGCGCCTGGCGGCCACTGCTGCCGTGGCTCACGTCTTCGGCATGCTGCGGGTAGACCAGATTGATGGCGAAGGTTGGCCAGCGCGGCAGGGCGGCGTCGAACAGGTGGATCGGGAAGTTGCTGCTGATGCCACCATCAGAGAACCAGCAGATGCGGAACGCGGTGATCACCGGGCCGCAGGCCTGGCCGGCACTGGTCAGCCCTTCCATGCTGTCGGCCACGTTGTGCTCCTGGTCGGCCGCAGGCGCGGTCGGTTCACAACGGCGCTCGCGGCGTGAGGGCTCATGCAGCGGCACCGCGCTGATCAGCAGCGGGAAGCTCAGGCTCATGCGCGTGGCCACCAGCACCGGCAGCTTCGGCCCCTGTGGCAGGTGGTAGTACCGCCGCCCTTCGACCTCCAGCGGCGGGCCGGCCTGCGTCACCAGCCACTGCACCACGCTGGCGGGGAACAGCTGCTCGAACTCCTCGCGCAGGAACCAGAACTGCGCACCACCGAGCGGCAGCGTGCGCGGCTCGTTGTGCGACACGCAGGTGGTGATCATCTGCAGGCTGATCGCGTGCGGGCCGTCCGGCTCTCCTGCATAGCGCGGCGCATCTTGCAGGTCGGCGAAGGTCAGCGGCGCATCCAGCGGCTTGCCGGACAGCTGCTGCAGGCACTCGTGCAGCCACTCGGTCAATGCTGGCGTGCGTGCATCGCGGCCGAGGCCGCTGCACAGGCCCAGCAGGTTGCGCCGCGCCACCCGCGCTACCCGCAGCGCAGCCCCGGCCACGCCGGCACCGTAGGCGCACAGCAGCGACGGCAGCAAGGTAGCCGCCACACCGCTCCAGCCACCACCCCACCAGCCCAGGCCAAGCAGCAGCGTCAACGACACCAGCACTTCCAGCGGTGCGATCTGGAACACGGCAACGGCCAGGCACAGCAGTTTGCGCGGCAGGCCGGCGTTGCCGGTCAACACCACCAGCAGCCGATAAGCGGCGCGTGCGCCCCGCGCCGGTTGGAACAGGCTGTAGATGAAGCCGCGCCGCGACAGCTGCGCCGACACCGCCGACAGCCCGCCGTAGCCGGCATCGCCGGGCAGGTGCTCGCCGGCCTGCTGGCGGCGATCACCGCATGCAGCCGCGGCCGCCACCGCCGCAGCAATGGCGCCCGCCGAGGTGCCGCCGATGCTCTTGAAGCGATACTCGCGCGCCAGCGCCAGTACCGCATTGGGGTACACGATGCCGCTGGTGATACCGCCTTTCATGACCAGATCGCAGTACTTGTCCGCCACTGTCTTGCCCCCGAGCATGCCGTCCGCCGCGTGGGTGCCAGTATGGCGCAGAGGCTTCTCAGGGCCTGAGAACAGCAGCGCAGTCCGGGCAGGAATCTTCGGTGTTCAGCCGAAGGAATGCCTGCAGGCTTGACCCGCCCCACCATCGGCGTAGCATCTGCAGCAAGCCAAGGGACAGACCCGCGGCTGCCACAACGACATGAGGGATTCTCATGGAATTCGACTATCTCGTCTTCATCGGGCGATTCGAGCCCTTCCACAACGGCCACGCCGCCGTTGCCCGCCTGGCCCTGAGCCGGGCCCGCAAGCTGATCTTCCTGGTCGGTTCTGCCGATACCCCCCGCAGCCTGCGCAATCCCTGGACCGTGGCCGAACGCGCCGTGATGATCCAGGCCGCCCTCGATGGCCACACCGACCGCCTGCTGATCCGCCCGCTGCGCGACCACCTGTACAACGAAGCGCAGTGGATCGCGAGCGTGCAGCGACAGGTGGCCGAAGCGCTGCGTAACGACGGTGCCGCCGCCGATGCGAAGGTTGGCCTGATCGGCATGGACAAGGACGCCTCCAGCTACTACCTGCGCGAATTCCCGCAGTGGCCGCTGGTGGACGTGCAGCACACCGCCACCCTGTCGGCCACCGAGCTGCGGCGCTACCTGTTCGAAGCCGGCGACGTCGACTTCCACGGCGCGCTGCTAATGCTGCGTGGCAACGTGCCGGCGCCGGTGTACGACATGCTCGAAGCGTTCCGCAAGAGCGCGCCCGCCTATGGCCAGCTGGTGGCCGAGTACCGCTTCATCGAACAGTACAAGGCCGCCTGGAAGGATGCGCCGTATGCGCCCACCTTCGTCACCACCGATGCGGTGGTGGTGCATTCGGGCCACGTGCTGCTGGTGCGGCGCCGCTCGGAACCCGGCAAGGGGCTGTGGGCGCTGCCCGGCGGCTTCGTCGGCCAGGAGCAGAGCCTGCTCGACAGCTGCCTGCGCGAACTGCGCGAGGAAACCCGGCTGAAGATTCCGCTGCCGGTGTTGAAGGGTTCGCTGAAGGGCCAGCAGGTGTTCGACCACCCCGACCGCAGCCAGCGCGGCCGCACCATTACCCACGGTTTCCACTTCGAATTCCCGGCCGGCGAACTGCCGCCGGTTCGCGGCGGCGACGACGCCGACAAGGCGCGCTGGATACCGGTGAGTGAAGCGTTGGACATGGGCCCGCAGCTGTTCGAAGACCACCTGCACATCCTGGAGTATTTCCTCGGCCGCGGCTGACCTGCCCGGCCTCCCCACTGGCGGATAGACCGCCGGTGCCATTCGACGCGAAGGAGCTTCCGTCATGCACTACCTCGATAATCTTCTCCTCAACACCGACAGCTACAAGGCCAGCCATTGGCTGCAGTACCCGCCGGGTACCGATGCCACGTTCTTCTACGTGGAATCACGTGGCGGCCTGCACGATCGCACGGTGTTCTTCGGCCTGCAGGCGATCCTCAAGGACGCCCTGGCGCGGCCGGTCACCCACGCCGACATCGACGACGCCGCTGCGGTATTCGCCGCCCATGGCGAACCGTTCAACGAGGCCGGCTGGCGCGACATCGTCGACCGCCTGGGCGGCCACCTGCCGGTGCGCATCCGCGCCGTGCCCGAGGGCAGCGTGGTGCCCACGCACCAAGCGCTGATGACCATCGAGTCGACCGATCCGGCCGCGTTCTGGGTGCCCTCGTACCTGGAAACCCTGCTGCTGCGCGTGTGGTACCCGGTCACCGTGGCCACCATCAGCTGGCATGCGCGACAGACCATCGCCGGCTTCCTGCAGCAGACCAGCGACGACCCGCAGGGGCAGCTGCCGTTCAAGCTGCACGACTTCGGCGCCCGCGGTGTATCGAGCCTGGAATCGGCGGCGCTGGGCGGTGCCGCACATCTGGTCAACTTCCTCGGCACCGATACCGTATCGGCCCTGTGCCTGGCGCGCGCGCACTATCACGCGCCAATGGCCGGTTATTCGATCCCCGCCGCCGAGCACAGCACCATCACCAGCTGGGGCCGCGAGCGCGAGGTGGACGCCTACCGCAACATGCTGCGCCAGTTCGGCAAGCCCGGTGCGATCGTGGCGGTGGTGTCGGACAGCTATGACATCTACCGCGCGATCAGCGAGCACTGGGGCACGACGCTGCGTGATGAGGTGGTGGCCTCGGGCGCCACCCTGGTCATCCGCCCCGACTCGGGCGACCCGGTGGAGGTGGTGGCCGAAAGCCTGCGCCGGCTGGATGAAGCCTTCGGCCACAGCCTCAACGGCAAGGGCTATCGCGTGCTCAACCACGTGCGGGTGATCCAGGGCGATGGCATCAATCCGGACACCATCCGGGCGATCCTGCAGCGCATCACCGACAACAGCTACGCCGCCGACAACGTGGCCTTCGGCATGGGCGGTGCGCTGCTGCAGCGGCTGGACCGCGATACCCAGAAGTTCGCGCTGAAGTGTTCGGCCGCACGGGTGGACGGCGAGTGGATCGATGTCTACAAGGACCCGATCACCGACGCCGGCAAGACCAGCAAGCGCGGCCGCATGCGCCTGCTGCGGCGCCTGGATGACGGCAGCCTGCACACGGTGGCATTGCCCCCCAGCGGTGACGAAACGCTGCCGACCGGCTTCGAGGACGCGATGGTGACCGTGTGGGAGAACGGCCACCTGCTGCACGACCAGCGGATGGACGACATCCGCGCCCGGGCGGCGGCGGCGCGTTGAAGGTGCATCCCGACCGGGGTCAGAGCCCGCTGCGTGGCAGCGGGATCCGACCCCGGTGCCCCTTGACCCGCGCGGCCAACAGGTCCACTTTGCACACGCCGAAGGTATCCCTCCCATCGCTCCGGCGCGGGGAAGGATTTAAACGGGAATCTGGTGAAGGCGCCTGGCGCGCCCATTCCGGAGCTGCCCCGCAGCGGTGAATGGAAACGAATCCTGCCAACAGCACTGGGCGCATGCCTGGGAAGCGGCGGGTAGTAGGTGGGCTGCGGCCCGTGTCCATCAGCCCGAATACCGGCCCCGGCCGGGGGACACGACCGTCCCCTGACTCGACCTGGAATCTCCGCGGGGAGGTTGCCGGGGCCGTCGTCGTCCTGCGCGTGCAGGCGGTGTGGCCGCGCGCGTCCTGTTCACGGTATCCGGCCAGACCCGTTCACCCATGCACTGATGCGTGGGCCACCGCCGTTGCCGGCGGCCCATGCGGTACCTGACGATGACCCAGCCCCAACGCCCCACCCTGACCCTGCCCGCCGACGGCAAGCGCCTGCTGCTGCATTCGTGCTGCGCGCCCTGTTCCGGCGAAGTGATGGAGGCGATCACCGCTTCCGGGATCGACTACGCGATCTTCTTCTACAACCCCAACATCCACCCGGTGAAGGAGTACGAGCTGCGCAAGCAGGAGAACATCCGCTTCGCCGAGCAGCACGGCATCCCGTTCATCGACTGCGACTACGACACCGACAACTGGTTCAGCCGCGCGCGCGGCATGGAGAACGAGCCCGAGCGCGGCATCCGCTGCACGATGTGCTTCGACATGCGCTTCGAGCGCACCGCGCTGTACGCGCATGAGCATGGCTACGACACCATCAGCTCGTCACTGGGCATCTCGCGCTGGAAGAACATGGCGCAGATCAACGACTGCGGCATCCGCGCCGCGTCGCGCTATGAAGGCCTGCAGTACTGGGACTACAACTGGCGCAAGGGCGGTGGTGCCAGCCGCATGATCGAGATCAGCAAGCGCGAGCAGTTCTACCAGCAGGAGTACTGCGGCTGCGTGTACTCGCTGCGCGATGCCAACCGCCACCGCCGCGAGAACGGCCGCGAACGGATCAGGATCGGCCTGCTGTACTACGGGCAGGACGCTGAAACGCCGCAGGGCGATTGACGTCCAGGCATGGGGCGGCCACGCTGGTCGCCCCTTCTGTTGTGCCGGAACTGCCATGACCGCCCTGCCCGCCGACGTCGCCCTGCTGGTGATCGACCTGCAGCCGGACTTCATGCCCGGTGGCGCGCTGGCCTGCGACCAGGGCGATGCGCTGGTGGCACCGATTGCCGATCTGCTGGCGCAGCACCGCTACCGCACCGTGGTGGCGACCCAGGACTGGCACCCGGCCGACCATGCCTCGTTTGCCAGCCAGTACCCCGGCCGGCGCCCGTTCGAGACCATCCTGCTGCACGCGCAGCCGCAGACCCTGTGGCCCGACCACTGCGTACAGGGCAGCGCCGGTGCCGCCCTGCACCCGGGCCTGGACTGGACCGTGGCCGATCTGATCCTGCGCAAGGGCACGCGCCAACAGGTGGATTCGTACAGCGCCTTCCGCGAGAACCATGGCCCCGATGGCGAGCGCCCAGCTACCGGTCTGGCAGGCTGGCTGCACGAGCGCCGCATCCGCGAAGTGCACGTGTGCGGCCTGGCCCGCGACTACTGCGTGCTGTGGAGCGCACAGGACGCGGTGAAGTCCGGCTTCCGGGTGAAGTTCCTGTGGAAGCTGACCAGGCCGGTGACCGACGCCAACGACGCAATGGTGCGCGAGGCGCTGAGCAAGGCGGGGATCGCGATCATCTGAGCCACCACCGCCGCTCAGTGGACGCTACGTCGCCGGGTGCGGGATACCAATGCTGAGAATGTCGCCTCTGCCGCTTGCCGGCCGCAGCCTGCGGCAACACAATGAACTCGATCCAGCCCTCCAAGTACGCCCCCCTACAGATCGCGGGACGGCCGAACCGGGGGCTTTTTACTGGGTGGAATCGGAAGGGCAAAGGCATGCCAACAGCGATCCTGATCGATGGCGGTTACTTCGTTAAGCGGTTCCGCCGGATTGAACCTCACAACGCCAGCAACGCTGAGCGTGCCGCAGAAGTGGCGCATCGGTGGGCGCTCGCCCACCTGGCCTCGTCAGGTTGCGAGCGGCGGGATCTCTACCGGATGTTCTTCTACGACTGCCCACCGCTGCGAAAGCGGATGCACAACCCGATCTCGGGCGCCTGCATCGACTATGCACGCTCACCGGAGGCATGCTTCAGGGTCAGCCTGCACGAGGCCCTGAAGCAGAAGCGAAAAGTGGCACTGCGCCTTGGTCATCTCGCGGATTCCAGTTCGTGGACAACCGATTCCCGAACGCTCGATGCACTTCTGAAAGGCAAGCGCGCATTCTCCACGCTCCTGCCCGAGGATCTGCACCCCGAGGTCAGACAGAAGGGCGTCGATATGCGTATCGGCCTGGATATCTCCTCACTTTCCCTCAAACGACAAGTCCGTCAGATTGTTCTGGTAGCCGGTGATGCCGATTTCATTCCCGCTGCCAAACTCGCACGACGCGAAGGCGTGGACTTCGTCCTGGACCCGATGTGGTCGCCGGTCCCCCAGGGCCTTCTGGAGCACATCGACGGTGTTCGCTCCACCTGCCCTAGGCCTGCAAGCAGGAAGGAAGGGAAGGCCGTGATCGAGCACGCGACGGTAGATGCAACCCGACCCTAACGGAACACGACTGTGCGGTGCCCGTTGAGCAGGATGCGGTGCTCCACATGGCGGCGCACCGCGCGTGCCAGCACCAGCGATTCGGTATCGCTGCCCAGCCGCACCAGCTCGCGCGGCGCCATCGCATGGTCCACCCGGGCCACGTCCTGTTCGATGATCGGGCCTTCGTCCAGATCCTCGGTGACGTAGTGCGCGGTGGCCCCGATGATCTTGACGCCGCGCGCGTGCGCCTGGTGGTACGGCTGCGCACCCTTGAAGCTGGGCAGGAAGCTGTGGTGGATGTTGATGGCACGGCCGGCCAGCGCGCGGCACAGCGTGGGTGACAGGATCTGCATGTAGCGCGCCAGCACCACCAGGTCGATGCGCTCGCGCTCGACCAGGTCGATGATCTGTTGTTCCTGCACCGCACGCGTATCGGCGGTCACCGGCAGGTGGTGGAACGGCACCTGGTAGGACGCGGCCAATGGCGCGAAGTCGGCGTGGTTGGACGCCACCGCCGCGATGTCGACCTTCAACTGCCCGCTGTGGGCACGGAACAGCAGGTCATTGAGGCAGTGCCCCTGCTTGCTGACCAGCACCAGCAGCCGCGCGCGGCGGCGGCCATCATGCAGCTGCCAGTCCATGCCGAAGCCTTCGGCCAGCATGGCCATCGCGGCATGCACGGTCTCCAGCGGCAGGCCGGCGTCACGGTCGAAATGCACGCGCAGGAAGAAGCGGCCACTCTCCTCGTCGCCGAACTGCTGGGCATCGAGGATGTTGCAGCCGTGGTCGAACAGCAGGCCGGACACGCGGTAGACGATGCCGGTGCGGTCGGGGCAGGACAGGGTAAGAATGGAATCGGGGCGCATCGCCCGAGTGTAGGGCAGCGCCCTGCCTGATGGATCGATGGTCACCGATGCAACCGACCTGCTTGGTTCAGTCCCAAGCGATACTTGGCTATACCCATGGCAAGCTGGTCGGTCATGAACCTGTTGCAATTGATCCGCAGCTTCACCCGCACCGCAGAGACCGGCAGCATTGCCGCCGCGGCCCGCATCCTTGGCATCAGCGCCACCGCCGTCGGCCAGAACATCAACCGGCTGGAGGCGCATCTGGGGGTACGGCTGCTGAACCGCAGCACGCGCCAGCTGGCGCTCAGCGAAGCCGGCGCGCTGTACCTGGCGCAGGTGCGCCATATCGAAGCCGACCTCGCACGCGCGCAGGCGTTGGTCACCTCCGGCGACATTGAACCGGCCGGGCCGCTGCGCATCGCCAGCAGCAGCGCGTTCGGCCGCCATGTGCTTGCTCCGTTGCTGCCGTCGCTGCAGCAGCGCTACCCGCAACTGCAGCTGGAGCTGCGCCTGACCGATCGCGCCGTGCAGCATGGTCCCGAGGCGGTGGATGCCAGCGTCCGCATCGGCGCGCAGCTGGAGGACGGTGTGGTCGCACGGCAGCTGGCGCGGGTGCCGTTCGTGTTCTGCGCCTCGCCGGCCTACCTGAAGGCCCATGGCACGCCGCAGGAACCCTCTGAACTGGGCAGCCATCGCGGGCTGCTGCACCGCTTCCCCACCGATGGCCGGCCGCTGCGCTGGGGCCTGCTGAAGGACGGCCAGCGCGTGGACGCTGCGCTGCCGCCGAGCATGGTCTGCGATGACATCGATGCACTGGCAACGCTGGCCGCGACCGGTGCCGGCATCACCCGGCTGGCTGCGTTCGTGGCCGAGCCCTACCTGCGCGATGGTCGCCTGCGAGCGGTGTTCGGCGCCGACACGGCATGGCGCCCGGAGCCAATGGAGGTCTATTTCTGCGTCAGCGACCGCCGCGATTTCACCGCCAAGATCCGCGCGCTGTTCGAGCACTTGCAGGCCGGCATGGCGCCGGCCTGGCGGGTGTGAAGGGAAGAGCGGAGAGCCTTCGCGGTCAGAAACTCTCCTTCAGGCTCATCAGGTGAGCACTGGCGTCTGCCCATCCCGCCAGGGTGCGCAGGAGCAGCCCATTCCTGAAAACATGGAATACCGGAGTTTCATGGACATCCAACGCTTCCCAGCCCGCGGGCCCCGCTTGGAGCAGCAGGGGATGAGAGGGATTGCTTTTGTTCCACTCACTGACACCCGGCTGCGGCCATGCAGGAGATCGACGCACGACAAAGCGCACGCTGGATCGAATCCATGTCCATTCTGGTTCGTTCATGATCACGCGCATCGCGCGTCGGGAGGGAGCGCATGCCGGACTGACATAGGCGATCACTTCCAGTCCCTCCCTGTACTCCCATCGCCGCCATTCCAGCTTCCCACTCGCAAGAGGGTGGAGGACTCCCTGCTGGTCAGGCGTGTTCCGCTCTATCTCGGGAAGCTCATCTACACTCAGTACCGCCATCTCACGCAGCTCATTGGCCTCGGCAAAATGTCGAACCTGCACGAGGACCGCGTGCATTTTCCTGTGCGTTGTCTCTGTGGCAGTACCTCTCCGCACCAGTTCTGCATGAATGCATCGGACTCTGCCAAGCCACTCCTCGTCCCCGACGTACCTTGAGACGTGGACGCTGGCCCGAAACGCAGCCTCAAGGTCCAGATCGCTCAGCGTAGTGCAGCCGTCACCTGGCGACGCCGAAGACTCCCATGAAGCGTATGCGCTCGCCAGCCTCGCGACCCGGTCCGATGCACTTGAAGCCAGCAGCGCTTGATCGAGATCCCGCAGCTGGGTGTCTATTGCAGGTGCTGCCCACGCACTCGTGGGCAGCAACAGGCACCAGAGAAGCAGCCTGCACGCCATCATCCGGTCAGCAGCTCGACATGCAGATGCTGTGCATGGACTCTGAGCAGGTCGCACGCCCCGAACAGGCGTAGCCCGGGTAATCGTCAAATACCGGGTTAGGATTGGCCGCCGGTGCAACCCAATGATCCGCTTCCGACGCCTTCCGCAACCCTGGGATGTACACAATTGCGCGCTGTGCCCCGAAGAGTGACAGGAGTCGATAGGCTTCACCTGCACTCAGTTCAGAGACGATGGGCTCGTAGCTGAAGCTGGCCAGTCCCCGGTCGCCAAACACCAGCGAATCGACAAACTGCTTGCGCGCAAGGGGTGAAAGCAACATCAGCGGGGATTCGGGAGAGAGCTCGATCAGGTGAAGATCAAGCCGCCCCCGCGAGTTCACAGGGGCGTGCATGAGCGAGACATTCTCCGCCCCGGAGACACTCGCCACATTGTCACCTGCGACGGCAGGCAATGATATGGACAGAGAGACAGCCGAGAGCAGAACCATCCGCATCATGGGTTTCATTGCACTTCTCCATTGGCTGCACACACGTGTGTGCAGCTCAACGTTGCAACGTCCGCACCCAGCGCAATGAGGTGTCATTCACATAAAGTAGTATCCGCAATCATTCCTAGTTCGTTGCGCCAGGCTATGCCTCAATTCGCCGTCGTGCAGATCACCGACGGTCTGGAGCTTGGTATTGCGCTCGCATGCTGCGTCAGCGCGCCTTGAACACCCCGCGCGCATCACGCGGTTCGCAGCGCAGGTACTGCGGCGCCGGTTGCACGCTGTCGCGCAGCGCGGCGGCGGCGTGCCACGGCCAGCGCGGGTCGTAGAGGATGCCGCGCGCCAGCGCCACGGCATCGGCGTGGCGGTGGCGCAGGATCGACTCGGCCTGCTCGGGCTCGGTGATCATGCCCACCGCGATGACCGGCATGCGCACTTTGGCCTTGATCGCTGCTGCAAACGGCACCTGGTAACCCGGGCCGACGGTGATCTTCTGGCGCTCGTCCAGGCCACCACTGGAAACGTGCAGGAAGTTGCAGCCGCGCGCGTCCATCACCTGCGCCAGCGCCTCGCTCTGCACCAGGTCCCAGCCGCCATCGACCCAGTCGCTGGCGGAGATGCGCACGCCCACGGCGACCTTGTCGGACACCGCCGCACGCACCGCATCGAACACTTCCACCAGCAGGCGCAGACGGTTCGGCAGCGAGCCACCGTAGCCATCCGTGCGGCGGTTGCTCAGCGGCGACAGGAACTGGTGCAGCAGGTAACCGTGCGCAGCATGCAGCTCGATCAGCTCGAAGCCCAGGCGCTCGGCGCGCACCGCACTGGCGGCGAAGGCGGCGATGAGCTCGGCGATGCCGGCCTCGTCCAGTTCCTGCGGTGCCGGATCGCCGGCATGGAACGGCAGCGGCGACGGCGCCACCGTGGACCAGCCACGCACATCATCGGCCGGCAGCTGACCACCACCGTCCCACGGACGCTTCACCGAGGCCTTGCGGCCGGCGTGGCCGAGCTGGATGCCCAGCGGCATCGGCGACCAGCGGCGGACGCTGGCCAGCACCTGCGCCAGCGCCGCCTCGGTGCCGTCATCCCACAGGCCCAGGTCGGCCCAGCTGATGCGGCCGCGCGGCTCGACCGCGGTGGCCTCCAGGATCAACAGGCCGGCACCGGACTGCGCCAGGTTGCCCAGGTGCATGGCGTGCCAGTCGCTGGCGCGGCCGTCTTCGGCGGAGTACTGGCACATCGGCGCGATGACGATGCGGTTGGACAGGGTCAGGGGGCCGAACGAGATCGGCGAAAACAGCTGGCTCAAGACGGTGATGAACGACGTAGGGGGTGCGTATTGCACCGCTGCGCGGCTCCCGGATCAACCGTCTGGATGGATCGCTGTTTCGCGCGGCCTGCTGCAGCCGGGCGTGGGCTCGGCTCAGGGCGAAGCCCACGTGGTCAGCGCTTCGGCGCAGTCCCGCTCGTCCTTGAACAACAGCAGGTCATCGGCACGGGTGCGGCCACGGTTCAGTGCCGCCACCGGCAACCCTGCCCTGGCCGCGGCCTGCACGAAGCGGAAGCCGGAATAGACCATCAGCGACGAGCCCACCACCAGCACGGCGTCGGCCTGCTGCAGGTGCTCGTGCACGGCGGCCACGCGCTCGCGCGGCACGTTCTCGCCGAAAAACACCACGTCCGGCTTCAACACGCCGCCGCAGTGCGGGCACTCGGGCACCACGAACGTGGAGAAACGGTCTCCAGATCGGCATCACCATCGGGCGCGATGCCTGCCTCCAGCGCGTCCCAGCCGGGGTTGGCGTCCAGCAGGCGCTGCTGGAAGTCCTCGCGGCCACTGCGGCGCTCGCAGCCCATGCAGCGCACCAGATCCAGGCGGCCATGCAGGTCGATCACGTTGTGGCTGCCGGCGCGCTGGTGCAGGCCGTCCACGTTCTGGGTCAGCAGCACCTGCAGCTTGCCGCGGCTTTCCAGCGCAGCCAGGGCCTGGTGGGTGCCGTTGGGCTGGGCCAGGCCGAAGCGCGGCCAGCCCAGCAGGCTGCGCGCCCAGTAGCGCTGGCGGGTGGCCGCCTCGCCCATGAAGGCCGGGTAGGTCACCGGCGGCGTGCGTTTCCACTGGCCGTCGGTATCCCGGTAATCGGGAATGCCCGAAGCGGTGCTGCAACCAGCGCCGGTCAGTACGAACAGGCGCTGGGCGCGGTCGATGAAGTCGGTCAGTGGCGGGGTCATGGCTGCCAGATGGGGGCGCGGCCGCGCCCCCGCAAGCGCAGGTTCAGCCGGCGGATCAGGTTGTCGGCAGCGGCGGCACCGCGATCGGGTGGCCTTCCTCGTCCAGCGCGATCATCACGAAGTGGCCGCGGGTGCACAGCTTGCGCTCGCCGCTGTGCAGGTCTTCGGCGACCAGTTCCACCTCCACCTTCATCGAGCTGCGGCCGACTTCGACGATGCGGCCGATGGTTTCCACCATCTGGCCGATGCGGATCGGCAGCTTGAAGTCGACCTGGTCGCTGCGCGCGGTCACCACGGTGCGGCGCGAGTAACGGGCGGCGGCCAGGAATGCGGCCTTGTCCATCCATGCCAGCGCCTGGCCACCGAACAGGGTACCGAGGTGGTTGGTGTGGTTGGGGAAGACGATTTCGGCCATGCGCACTTCGATGGGCGGCACGGTCTCGGGGATCGGGGTCATGGGGTGCTTCGGTGTGGGGTGCCGCGATTTTAAGCCAGGCCCCGTGCAGGCGGCGCTACACTGCGCCACGCCCATTGCCAGGACCGCCCATGCCCGCGACCTCCGACCTGCTGGCCTTTGCCCTCATCTCGCTGGGCATGGTGCTCACGCCCGGGCCGAACATGATCTACCTGGTCTCGCGCTCGATCTGCCAGGGCCGCCGTGCCGGCCTGATCTCGCTGGGCGGGGTGGCGCTGGGCTTCGTGTTCTACATGCTGTGCGCGGCACTGGGCATCACTGCCCTGCTGATGACCGTGCCGTTCGCCTACGACGCGCTGCGCATCGGCGGCGCGCTGTACCTGCTGTACCTGGCCTGGCAGGCGCTCAAGCCCGGTGGCCGCTCGCCGTTCGCGGTACGCGACCTGCCCCCGGATGGCCCACGCAAACTGTTCGCGATGGGCTTTCTGACCAACCTGCTGAACCCGAAGATCGCGGTGATGTACCTGTCCCTGTTGCCACAATTCCTGCACCCGGAAGGCCATGGCAGCGTGCTGATGCCGTCGCTGGTACTCGGCTTCACCCAGATTGCCGTCAGCGTGAGCGTCAACGCGGTGATCGCAGTGATGGCCGGCAGCATCGCCGGCTTCCTGGCCGCGCGCCCGATCTGGCAGATGGTGCAACGCTGGCTGATGGGCACGGTGCTGGCGGGGCTGGCGGTGCGCATGGCGGTGGAAGGCCGGCGCTGACCGTAGGGTCGAGCAGTCGAGCATGGCTCGACGCTACAGAAACAAAAAACCCCGGCATTGGCCGGGGTTTTTCGTTGCGACAGAGCTGACCGGTTTGATCAGAAGTTCATGTCGAAGGCGACTTCGCCCTGCACGCCGACCTGGTAGGCCGAGACGCGGCGTTCGAAGAAGTTGGTCAGTTCCTGCACGTCCTGCAGTTCCATGAACGGCAGCGGGTTGCGCACGTTGTACTTCTTTTCCATGCCCAGCTTGGCGAAGTGCTGGTCGGCGCAGTGCTGCAGGTACTGGCGCATGTCGCGGGTCGAGATGCCGGCAACGCCACCGGACAGCACATCCTCGGCGAACTGCACTTCGCATTCGATGGCTTCGGCCAGCATGTCGTAGACCTGCTGCTTCATCTCGTCATCGAACAGGTCCGGCTCTTCCTCACGCACCACGCGCACCGACTCGAACGCGAACTCCATGTGCGCGCTCTCGTCGCGGAACACCCAGTTGGTGCCCGAGGCCAGGCCCGGCAGCAGGCCGCGCGAACGGAAGTAGTACACGTAGGCGAAGGCGGCAAAGAAGAACAGGCCTTCGATGCAGGCGGCGAAGCAGATCTGGTTGAGCAGGAACTGGCGGCGCTGTTCGCGGGTCTCGATGCGGGTCAGGTCCTGGATCGAGTCGATCCACTTGAAGCAGAAGTCGGCCTTCTTCTTGATCGAGTCGATGTTTTCAACCGCGGCGAAGGCTTTGACGCGCTCTTCCGGATCCGGCAGGTAGTTGTCGAGCAGGGTCAGGTAGAACTGCACGTGCAGCGCTTCTTCATACAGCTGGCGCGACAGGTACATGCGCGCTTCGGGCGCGTTCAAGTGCTGGTACAGGTTCAGCACCAGGTTGTTGGACACGATCGAGTCGCCGGTGGCGAAGAACGCGACCAGGCGGTGGATCAGGTGGCGCTCACCCGGCGACATCTTGCTGTGCAGGTCGGTGATGTCGATCTGGAAGTTGATCTCTTCCACCGTCCAGGTGTTCTTGATCGCATTCCGGTACATGTCGTAGAACTGCGGGTAGCGCATCGGGCGCAGGGTCAGTTCAAAACCGGGATCGAGCAGCATCTGCTTGGGCTTGTCGGCCATGGGTGTTTCCTTGAATTCCTGGGTGAGCCGCCGGGCATGGCCCGGCGCTACCGTGGGTGTTTTTCCGCAGCCGAGCATGGCTCGGCTCTACAGGTGCGAGGTGTTCGAGTGCCGACCAACGGTCGGCACCCACCGCGCGGTGTGTTACTGGCAGGCCTCGCAGGCTTCCGGGTTTTCCAGCGAGCAGGCGATGGCTTCGTCCGGGCTGAACACCTTGGCCGGGGCCGCAGCGCTCACCGTGGTCTTGGCGATCTTGGTGGCCGGGCGCGAACGCAGGTAGTAGGTGGTCTTGATGCCCTGCTTCCAGGCGTACATGTACATGGAGGACATCGCGCCGATGTTCGGGCTTTCCATGAACAGGTTGAGCGAGGCCGACTGGTCGATGAAGGCACCACGCTCGGCGGCCATGTCGATCAGCGAACGCATCGGCAGTTCCCACGCGGTGCGGTAGACCTCGCGCAGCGTTTCCGGAATCTGTGCCACGCCCGCGATGGAGCCTTCGGCCAGCTTGATGGCATCGCGCATTTCCGGCGTCCACAGGCCCAGCTTCTTCAGCTCGTTCACCAGGTAGCGGTTGACCTGCAGGAAATCACCGGACAGGGTCTCGCGCTTGAACAGGTTGGACACCTGCGGCTCGACGCACTCGTAGCAGCCGGCGATCGAGGCGATGGTCGCGGTCGGCGCGATCGCGATCATCAGCGAGTTGCGCAGGCCGTGTTCCTTGATGCGGGCGCGCAGGGCATCCCAGCGTGCGGTGTCTTCCGGCACCACGTTCCAGGCGTCGAACTGCAGTTCGCCACCGGCGGCACGGGTGTCGTTGAACGACGGGTGCTTGCCACGTTCCTGGGCCAGCTCGCAGGAGGTTTCCAGCGCGTGGAAGTAGATCGCCTCGGCAATCTTCTTCGACAGGGCACGGGCTTCGGCGCTGTCGAACGGCAGGCGCTTGCGGAAGAACACGTCCTGCAGGCCCATGCAGCCCAGGCCGACCGGACGCCAGCGCAGGTTGGCGCGGCGGGCGGTTTCGATCGGGTAGAAGTTCAGGTCGATGACGCGGTCGAGCTGGCGCACGGCCAGGCGGACGGTCTCGGCCAGCTTCTCGAAGTCGAACTCGTTGTGCTCGTCGAAGTGATTGCCCAGGTTGATCGAACCCAGGTTGCACACCGCGGTTTCATCGTTGGAGGTGACTTCCAGGATTTCCGTGCACAGGTTGGACAGGTGGATCACGTTGCCCGGACGCAGGGTCTGGTTGCTGGCGCGGTTGCACTTGTCCTTGAAGGTCATCCAGCCGTTGCCGGTCTCGGCCAGCGTACGCATCATGCGGGCGTACAGCTTGCGCGCGGAGATGGTGCGGTTAGCCTTCCCCTGGGCTTCAGCCTGCAGGTAGGCGGCTTCGAAGGCTTCACCGAACAGGTCGGTGAACTCCGGCACGACGCGCGGATCGAACAGCGACCATTCCTGGTCGGCCTCGACGCGCTTCATGAACAGGTCCGGCACCCAGTTGGCCAGGTTCAGGTTGTGCGCACGGCGGGCTTCGTCACCGGTGTTGTCACGCAGCTCGAGGAAGTCCTCGACGTCGGCGTGCCAGGTTTCCAGGTAGACGCAGGCCGCGCCCTTGCGCTTGCCGCCCTGGTTCACCGCGGCGACCGACGAATCCATGGTCTTCAGCCACGGCACGATGCCGTTGGAGTGGCCGTTGGTCGACTTGATCAGCGAACCACGCGAACGCACGCGGGTGTAGCTGACGCCGATGCCGCCGGAGAACTTCGACAGCTGGGCGATGTCGCCGTACTTGGAATAGATCGACTCCAGCGAGTCCTGCGGCGAGTCCAGCAGGAAGCACGAGGACAGCTGCTCGTGGGTGGTGCCGGAATTGAACAGGGTCGGGCTGGACGGCAGGTAGTCCAGATTGCCCATGCGCTTGTACAGCGCCAGGGCTTCCGGCACGTCCTCGCTCAGCGCGCTGGCGATGCGCAGGAAGAACTGCTGCGGGGTCTCGATCACCTTGCGGGTGTGCGGATGGCGCAGCAGGTAACGGTCGTACAGGGTACGCAGGCCGAAGTAATCGAAGTTCAGGTCCAGCGACATGTCGATCGCATCGTTGAGCTTGCGTGCATTGGTCTGCACGAAGTTCAGCAGGCGGTCGTTGATCAGGCCGACTTCATGGCCGCGGCTGACCGACTGCGAGAAGGCGTAGATTTCCTGGCCCGAGACTTCCTTGGCGATGTAGTTGGCCAGCAGGCGCGCAGCAAGGCGGCCATATTCGGGCTCTTCACCGATCAGCAGGGCGGCGGTGCGGATGGACAGTTCGTCCAGCTCGCGGGTGGTGGCACCGTTATACAGGCCGGAAATGGTACGGGTGGCCACGCGCATCGGATCGACGGCGTGCAGGCCTTCGGAGGAACGCTGCACCGCACGCACGATCTTGTTCAGGTCCACCAGCTCGGTGGTCCCATTGCGCTTGGTCACACTCATCGCGTTGGCCGTCGGCGGCGACGTCAACAGGAATTCGCTTTCCTTCTCGATGGTGGCGCTGGATTCGGTGCTCACGGCGTGTGTCCTCTTGGCGTGATTGGGGGTGCTCGATGCATCGGGTGACGCAGCCCGGGACATGACAGCCCAGGATGGCAGGACGGCGTCGCAGGGGGTGAGACCCTGCGCCTGCGCCTGCCACTGCCGTTGACGATCGCGGATGGGTACCCCGGGCAACCCCCTGCAATTGGGGTTGCTGCGACCGACAGCCACAAGATAGTGGGGGTAATGGGGTCCGTCAACGCCAAATGTAGTGAAATTCGGCAATCCCTTGCGCCGCAAGGATCGTGCCATCAGCGCCTGGATCAGACGCTTCAGACCTGCCGGAACGGGCTGCGCAGTCAAGCCCGAAAGCGTCATTGCGGTGGCACAACACGCCACAGAAACGGAACAATGACAGCTTCACATGACAGTGATGAAACTGGCTAGGGACAACCCTGTGGATAGGTAGTGGGCAGCCGGTGGGAATCCGGTGGATGCAGGGATCAGCAGCCGGGCAGCGACTCGAGGCTGCATGTGTCGGCCGGGCCGGAGGAGCGGCCACAGGGAAACGCCGTCGCGCCCCCCCCGATCACTGCGCGACCGATGCCGGCCGCTGGCCGGCAATGCACCCCCACAGAGTCCCTCACGCCCGGTGCGGGGTACCCAGGTATTCGGCGCTCTGCATTTCGATCAGGCGCGAGGCGGTGCGCTCGAACGCACCCTGCAGGCGGGTGCCGGTATACAGCTCGATCGGCGAGGTACTGGCGGTGCAGACCAGGTTGACGTGGCGGTCGTACAGTTCATCGATCAGGTTGACGAAGCGGCGCGCGGCATCTTCGTTCAGGCGATCGAAGGCGGGGATGCCGCCCAACAGCACCGTGTTGAACTCGTGCGCGATCTCGATGTAGTCCGAAGGGCCGCGCGGGCCTTCGCACAGCGCAGCGAAATCGAACCAGGCGATGCTCTTGCCACGGCCGCGCACCGGGATCTTGCGGCCCTCGATCTCGATGTTGCCGGGCTTGGCCGGCTGGCCGCCACTCAGTTCGTTCCAGCGCGTGGCCAGCCAGTCATCGCTGTCAGCGGCCAGCGGCGCGCGGTACACCGGCGAGCGGGTCAGCGCGCGCATGCGGTAATCCTCGGTGCCCTCGGCGTACAGCTCGACGCAGAAGCGCTGCAGCAGGCCGATGGCCGGCAGGAAGCTCTCGCGCTGCAGGCCGTTGAGGTACAGGTTCTCCACCGCCGTGTTGGAGGTGGTGACCAGAGTCACGCCTTCGGCAAACAGGCGCTCCAGCAGCCGTGCCAGCAGCATCGCATCGCCGATGTCGGTGACGAAGAATTCGTCCAGCACCAGCACGCGCAGGTTGCTGCGCCATTCCTGGGCGATCTTCGCCAGCGGGTCGCTCTGCCCCTGGTGCTCGCGCAGGCGCTCGTGGACGCTGCGCATGAAACGGTGGAAATGGGTGCGGTACTTCTGCTTGATCGGCAGGCCGTCGTAGAACAGGTCGACCAGGAAGGTCTTGCCACGGCCGACGCCGCCCCAGAAGTACAGGCCCTTGACCGGCTCGGGCTTCTTCCAGAACGAGGACAGGCGGTCCAGCCAGCCGTCTTCGGCGCTGTCGACCAGGCCCAGGTGGATGCGGTCCAGCTCGGCCAGCGCGGCGTGCTGGGCCGGGTCGTTCTGCCAGTCACCACGGGCAACCCCTTCCGCGTACCGCTGCGACGGGGTCAACTCGGTTGCACTCATGCCGCCGCGCCCAGCCAGTGCTTGACGCCGTGGGTCAGCGCGCCGCGCAGGTCGATCAGCTTGCGGTGGAAGAAGTGGCTGGTCTCGGGCATGCGCACCAGCTCATGCGGGACGTCCAGCGTGTCCAGCCACTGATAGACGGCCTGCGGGTCGACGATCTCGTCCTGCTCGCCCTGGATCACCAGCCAGCGGGGCGGCGGCGCGATGCCATCGAAATCCCAGCGGCCGGCCGGCGGCGCGATCGAGATCAGCGCTTCCGGCTGCAGCGCGGCAGCGGCCTTCAGCGAAACGAACGAGCCGAAGCTGAAGCCGGCCAGCCACAGGCGGTCATCGGGGCGCTGGCTGCGCACCCAGGCGGCGACGGCCTTCAGGTCATCCTGCTCGCCCAAGCCGTGGTCGAACTCACCGGCCGAACCGCCGACGCTGCGGAAGTTGAAGCGCACCGTGGTGATGCCCAGCTCGCGCAGGGTGGTAGCGGTCATGGTGACCACCTTGTTGTGCAGGGTGCCGCCCTCGGTGGACAGCGGATGGCAGACGATGGCCACGATCGGTTGCGCCGGCACATCGGCCTTGGGCAGGTCGACAACCACTTCCAGCGGACCGGCCGGGCCGTCCAGTTCAAGGCAGGCAGTTTCGCCGGGGGCGACGGGGAACGAGGGCTTGTGCATGGCACCATGATACCGTCCCCGCCCCTGCCCTGTGCCCGCCCCATGCTTTACCTGTCCCTGGCCGTGATCTGCAGCGTGCTGGTCTCGGTGTTGTTGAAGGTGGCCGCGCGCCGCCCGCTGGATGTTGCGCAGATGGTCACCTGGAACTATCTGGTGGCGGCAATGCTCACCGCCGTGGTGCTGCAGCCGCCGCTGGATGCGCTGCGCGCACCACACGCGCCATGGCTGTCACTGCTGGCGCTGGCGGTGGTGCTGCCGTCGATCTTCCTGGTGCTGGGCCGCGCGGTGGCGGTGGCCGGCATCGTCCGCAGCGACGTGGCGCAGCGGCTGTCGCTGCTGCTGTCATTGGCTGCTGCGTTCCTGTTCTTCGGCCAGACCGCGACGCCGTGGAAGCTGGCCGGTCTCGGCCTGGGCCTGCTGGCAATGGTGGCGATCAGCCTGCGCCCGCGCGGACCGGCGGTGGCGTCCTCACCCGGTGGCTGGGGTTGGCTGCTGGGCGTATGGGCCGGGTTCGCAGTGGTGGACGTGCTGCTCAAGCAGGTGGCGCTGTCCGGCACGCCCTCGATGGCGGCGGTGCTGGCCAGTTTCAGCGTCGCCTTCATGCTGATGCTGGCGCTGCAGCTGTGGCGGCACACCAGTGGCCGCAGCCGGTTGGCCTGGCGCAACCTCGGGGCCGGCGCGCTGCTGGGCCTGCTCAACGGCGGCAACATCCTCTTCTATGTGCATGCGCACCAGGCGATGCCGGAGAGCCCGGCCACCGTGTTCGCCGGGATGAACATCGGCGTGGTAGTGCTGGGCGCACTGGTGGGCGTGTTTGCCTTCGGCGAGGCCACCACCCGGTGGAACCGCGCCGGGCTGGCGCTGGCAGTGCTGGCGATCGGGTTGATCGCCTGGGGGTGAGCATTGGGTTGCGACGGACCATTTCCGGCAAATCGTTTCCGCAACTCCGGAGAGGTGTCACTTTCTTTGCGCGCAAAGAAAGTAACCAAAGAAACGCTCCGCCAGCCGCGAGCCGGTGCTGTGCACCGGTACCCTGCGCTTCTCGGTGAACCCGGGGACGGCGCCGAACTCGCTACGCTCAGACATCGGCGCCTCTTCGCCCCTGATTCACCTGCGATGCTCGGCTCGCTTGAAGGCGGACTGAAAGGTCAGAAGCAACAGCAGGATCAGTGCCGCCCCATGCACGCGCCCACACCCAAGCGGATGCCCAACCGCTGGGTTATTTATCGAAGCCCAGCAGCAGCGGGTCGTGGTCGGAGCTGCGCCACGGGCCCTGCACGTTGCGGCCCTGGTAGCCGCTGGCGTCCTGCTCGTCGGCGTTGCTGTGCCATTCGGCAGCACCGCGCAGGCGCTGGGCCATGCCCGGGTTCAGCAGCGCGTGGTCGAGGCGGCCGGTGTAGCCGTTGTAGACGTAGCTGTAGGGATGCTCGACCTTGGCGACCTTGAACGCGTCCTGCCAGCCCAGGTCATGCAGCGTGCGGATCGGGTCTTCCATCGCGTAGGCGTTGAAATCACCCAGCAGCACCGCGTCCTGGGCACCGGTACCGGTCGGATCGGTCTGCAGCCAGGCGTGCAGCTGCTGCGCCGAAGTCACCCGGGTAGCGTTCCAGCAGCCCTGGTTGTCGTTGCGGTCGGCATCGGCACCGCTCGCGTCGCGGCAGCCTTTCGACTTGAAGTGGTTGGCGACCACCACGAACGGCGCGCCGTGCTTGCCTTGGAAGGCCTGCGCCAACGGTACGCGGCTGTGCTCGACGAACGGGCCGCCGGTCAGCGTGGCCGGCTTGCCGACCGGCTGCAGGCGCGTGCTGCGGTAGATGATGCCGACCCGGATCGGATTGTCGCCGGGGCCGGTGCCCGCGTCGACGAAGCGCCAGTCACCCTGCGCGCCGCGATCGCGGTTGAGCGCATCGACCAGTTCGGCGATGGCCGACTGCGGGCCGTAGCCGTCGTTCTCCAGCTCCATCAGCGCGGCGACATCGGCGCCCAGCGCGCTGACCGTGGTCACCAGCTTGGCCACCTGCGCCTTGTGCTCGTCCGGCGTGCGCGCGCCGCGCAGGGTCGGGAAGCCACCGCCCTGGCCATCACCGTTGAAGAAGTTCTCCAGGTTGAAGGCCGCCACGTGCAGGCTGCCCGGCACCGTCGGCACCGCCGGACGCTTCAGCTCCGGCAGCTTCAGCGCGCCTTCGACCTGCAGGCGCGGACGGCCCTGCGGATCCACGCGCACGATGCCCTCCACGTTGCGCAGCTGCATGCCGGTGCGCAGCACCGGGTTGCCCGGCAGGTAGGCCACGCTGGCCGGGTCGCGGGCATCGCTGCCATCGTCCAGCACCAGGCGGCGGCGCTGGTTGTCGGCCATCACCTGCTCGTAGCCGGCGGTGCCCGGCGCGGCCACTTCGGTCGGCTGCCAGAGGCGGCCATCGAAGGCCACGGTGAGCTGGCCGAAGCGCTCCAGGCCATCGGTACCGGCCAGGGTGAGCGGCGCGGCGATGCGCACGCGCTGGCCATCCAGCGCGCGCCAGTCAGCCGGCGCGGCGGTCAGCACCACGGTGGCGCTGCTGCGTGCGGCGGAGGGCGACGCGACCGGTGCGGCCTGCGGCTGGGCCTGGGCGAAGGCGCCGGCCGGCAGCAGCAGGGACAGGGCAAGGGCGAGGGAGCGGCGGCGCATCGACGGGCGATTCCTTGGAAGAGGGCGCACAGACTAACCCTGAAATGCGAAACCCCGCCTGCGCAGCGGGGTCATGTGGGCGATCAGGCCTTGGTGGGCAAAGCCGGGGTAGTGCCGCCCGCTGGCCGGCACCACCGGCTATTTCAGGTTGCCCAGCATCCAGTCCACGGTGGCGTGGATCTGCTCCTCGGTCAGCGCCGGGTTGCCACCCTTGGGCGGCATGATGCCGCCGTCGGGGCCGGTATAGCCCTCGATGGCGTGCTTGTAGAGGGTGTCCTTGCCCTGTGCGATGCGCTTGTCCCAGTGCGAATGGTCCAGCGTCGGTGCCATGCCCACGCCGGTGGTGTGACAGGCGGTGCACAGGTTGTCGAAGATCACCTTGCCATCCTTGGTGCCGCCGTAGGCCACCTGCGAGGCGGCCTTGGCCAGCGCAGCGGCCTTGGCGGCGGCCTGCGCGGCGGCGCCGGTGCTGCCGGCATAGACCGCGCCGGTGGGCGAGATGCGCTGTTCGGTGCGCTTGGCCGCGGTCGGCGACACCTCGGGCGGAATCCGGGTGTGGATGTAGGCGGCAAGGAGGATGAGGCCGAGGGTGATGGTCGCCAGCAGCGCGATCACCATGGAGAAGCGTTTCAGGAACTCCAGATCGTAATTCCGCACTCTTCGTTACCCCTGGCTGATAGTCGTTGGACCACGGCTGAGCGACTGCGTGATGGACCGAGTATAGAACGCGCTTTGCGTGCGACAACAGGCGTCACTGCTGGTGCGGCGCAACATTGCGGGGAATGGGGTCAGATCCCTTTTGCGATGCAAAAGGGATCTGACCCAGCAACAGAAGCCGGCCAGCGGCCGGCTCTACCGGACTACCGGGGCGCCGATCGCGCGCAGGCAGAAGCTGCAGATCGCATCCACCAGCGCGTCTTCGTCGCGGTGCGCTTCGCGGCTCGGCGCGGTCGGGCCGACCATCGCCTCGGTGAAGGCACCGACCAGGCAGGCAGCGGCCACATGTGCGTCCTGCACCGGCAGCTCACCGGCCGCCACGCCCTCTTCCACCAGCCGCAGGAACACATCGCCGAATGCGCGGCGACCGCGCATGCGCTCGGCTTCCACGTCCGGGTCGACCGGTTCGACGATGAAGGCGTGCGCCAGCCCCGGCCCGGCCAGGGCGCGGCGGACGAAGGCGGTGATCGCCAGCCGCAGGCGCTCGCTGGCCACCTCCGGCCCACTGGCGATGCGCTCCATGATCGCGACCTCGTGGGCCACGGCGGCGTTGAGCACCTCCACGAACAGTTCGGCCTTGGACGGGAAGTGGCGATAGATCAGGCCGGTGGACACCCCCGCCTGGGTCGCCACCGCAGTCACCGGGGCGTTGCGCCAGCCGCCGGTGGCGACCAGCTCGCGGGTGGCCAGCAGGATCCGTTCACGGGCGCCCGCCAGGCGTTCTTCCATCAATGCAGAGCGTTTATAGGCCATGTTCTGATTCTAGTTTCAATTTTTGAATTCGTATTCACTTCTTATCCGAACCCCGCTACGCTGGGGCCATCGCCCGTGTGGGTGGCGGTCCTGCAGACCGCCGCCCGCTCCCCCGCCGGGTGCGTCCATTTCCTGCCATCCCGCCGTGGAGCCACCACAATGCACGTGCCATCCCTGAACTTCGATCTTGGCGAAGACATCGACCTGCTGCGCCAGAGCGTGGCCCATTTTGCCGCCGCCGAGGTCGCGCCGCTGGCCGCCGAGGCCGATGCCAGCAACCAGTTCCCACTGTCCCTGTGGCCGAAGCTGGGCGAGCAGGGCCTGCTCGGCCTCACCGTGGAAGAAGAATACGGCGGCACCGGCATGGGCTACCTGGCCCACGTGGTGGCAATGGAAGAAATCTCGCGTGCCTCCGGCGGCATCGGCCTGTCCTACGGCGCGCACTCCAACCTGTGCGTGAACCAGCTGCGCAAGAACGGCAACGAAGAACAGAAGCAGCGCTTCCTGCCCGGCCTGTGCAACGGCAGCCTGGTCGGCGCGCTGGCGATGAGCGAACCGGGCGCCGGTTCGGACGTGGTGTCGATGAAGCTGCGTGCCGACAAGCGTGGCGACCGCTACGTGCTCAACGGCAACAAGATGTGGATCACCAACGGGCCGGACGCCGACGTGCTGGTGGTCTACGCCAAGACCGACATGGACGCAGGTGCCAAGGGCATCACCGCGTTCCTGGTCGAGAAGGGCATGAAGGGCTTCTCCACCGCGCAGAAGCTGGACAAGCTGGGCATGCGCTCTTCGCCCACCTGCGAGCTGGTGTTCCAGGACTGCGAGATTCCCGAAGAGAACGTGCTGGGCCAGGTCGGCGGTGGCGTGCGCGTGCTGATGTCCGGCCTGGACTACGAGCGCGTGGTGCTGTCCGGTGGCCCGCTGGGCCTGATGGCGGCGGCGATGGACGTGGTGATGCCGTACGTGCACGAGCGCCACCAGTTCGGCGAACCGATCGGCAGCTTCCAGCTGATCCAGGCCAAGATCGCCGACATGTACGTGGGCCTGGGTGCCTGCCGCGCCTATGTCTACGCCGTGGCGCGCGCCTGCGACCAGGGCCGCACCACCCGCCAGGACGCCGCCGGTGCGATCCTGTACGCCGCCGAGAAGGCCACCTGGCTGACCGGCCAGGCGATCCAGATCCTCGGTGGCAACGGCTACATCAACGAATACCCGACCGGCCGTTTGTGGCGCGACGCCAAGCTGTATGAAATCGGCGCCGGCACCTCGGAGATCCGCCGCATGCTGATCGGCCGCGAACTGTTCCAGCGCACCCTGTAAGGCCACCGCGATGACCGTCCTGAACAGCCAGCTGCAACCGGGCAGCGAAACGTTTGAAAGCAACCGCGCGGTGATGCAGGCCGTGGTCGATGACCTGCATGCCACCCTCGCCCGCACTGCGCTGGGCGGCAGCGACGCCGCGCGTGCCAAGCACACCGCACGCGGCAAGCTGCTGGTGCGCGACCGCATCGACGCCCTGCTCGACCCCGGCAGCGCCTTCCTGGAAATCGCGCCGCTGGCCGCGCATGGCATGTATGACGATGCCGTGCCCGCCGCCGGCGTGGTGGCCGGCATCGGCCGGGTGAGCGGTGTGGAATGCGTGATCGTGGCCAACGACGCCACGGTCAAGGGTGGCACCTACTACCCGATGACGGTGAAGAAGCACCTGCGCGCACAGGAGATCGCCGAACAGAACCACCTGCCGTGCATCTACCTGGTCGATTCCGGTGGCGCGTTCCTGCCACTGCAGGACGAAGTCTTCCCCGACCGCGACCATTTCGGCCGCATCTTCTACAACCAGGCCAACCTGTCGGCACAGGGCATTCCGCAGATCGCCTGCGTGATGGGCAGCTGCACCGCCGGTGGCGCCTACGTGCCGGCGATGAGCGACGAGACCGTGATCGTGCGCGAGCAGGGCACGATCTTCCTCGGCGGGCCGCCGCTGGTGAAGGCGGCCACCGGTGAAGTGGTGACGGCCGAGGAACTGGGCGGCGCCGATGTGCACACGCGCATCTCCGGCGTGGCCGACCACATGGCCGACAACGATCTGCAGGCGCTGGCACGGGTGCGCGCGATCATCGCGCAGCTGAACTGGCGCAAGCCGGAACCGGCGATGGCGGTGCAGGCCAGCGAGGAGCCACTGCTGCCGGCACACGACCTGTATGGCGTGATCCCGGCCGACACGCGCAAGCCCTACGACGTGCGCGAGGTCATCGCGCGCCTGGTCGATGGCTCGCGCTTCGACGAGTTCAAGCCGCGCTACGGTGCAACCCTGGTCACCGGCTTCGCCCATCTGAACGGCTACCCGATCGGCATCATCGCCAACAACGGCATCCTGTTCTCCGAGTCGGCACTGAAGGGTGCGCACTTCATCGAGCTGTGCACCCAGCGCAACATCCCGCTGGTGTTCCTGCAGAACATCACCGGCTTCATGGTCGGCCGCAAGTACGAACAGGGTGGCATCGCCAAGGATGGGGCCAAGCTGGTGATGGCGGTGGCCTGCGCCAAGGTACCCAAGTTCACCGTGGTGATCGGTGGTTCGTTCGGCGCCGGCAACTACGGCATGTGCGGCCGCGCCTACTCGCCGAACTTCCTGTGGATGTGGCCGAACGCACGCATCGGCGTGATGGGCGGCGAACAGGCCGCCAGCGTGCTGGCCACGGTCAAGCGCGATGGCATCGAAGCCAAGGGTGGCCAGTGGCCGGCAGCGGAAGAGGACGCGTTCAAGGCGCCGATCCGCGACCAGTTCGAACAGCAGGGCCACCCGTACTACGCCAGCGCGCGCCTGTGGGACGACGGCGTGATCGATCCGGCCGACACCCGCCGGGTGCTGGCCCTGGCGCTGTCGGCCAGCCTCAACGCCGCCCCGCAGCAGACGCGCTTCGGCGTGTTCCGCATGTAACCCGTGCCATGACCGAGCCTGTTGCCATGTTCACCAAAGTCCTGATCGCCAACCGTGGCGAGATCGCCTGCCGCGTCATCGCCACCTGCCGTCGCCTCGGCATCGCCACCGTGGCGGTGTATTCCGATGCGGACCGCAACGCACGCCATGTGCGCCTGGCCGACGAAGCCATCCACATTGGTCCGGCCGCCGCACGTGAGAGCTACCTGCGCGGCGATGCCCTGCTCGACGCCGCACGCCTGACCGGCGCGCAGGCGATCCACCCCGGGTATGGCTTCCTGTCCGAGAACGCCGACTTCGCCGATGCCTGCACCGCCGCCGGCATCATCTTCATCGGTCCACCGGCCAGCGCCATCCGCGCGATGGGCGACAAGAGCGCGGCCAAGGCGCTGATGGCCACGGCCGGTGTACCGCTGACGCCGGGCTACCACGGCGACCAGCAGGAACCCGCGTTCCTGCGTGCCCAGGCCGATACCATCGGCTATCCGGTGCTGATCAAGGCCAGCGCCGGCGGTGGTGGCAAGGGCATGCGCAAGGTCGAGCGCAGCGAGGACTTCGTCGATGCGCTGGCCAGCTGCCAGCGCGAAGCGGCCTCGGCGTTCGGCAACGACCACGTGCTGGTCGAGAAGTATGTCGAGCGCCCGCGCCACATCGAGATCCAGGTGTTCGGCGACAGCCACGGTGAGGCGGTGTACCTGTTCGAGCGCGACTGCTCGGTGCAGCGCCGCCACCAGAAGGTGCTGGAAGAAGCGCCGGCGCCGGGCATGAGCGCCGAGCGCCGCGCCGCGATGGGCAAGGCCGCGGTGGATGCCGCGCGCGCGGTGGGCTACGTCGGTGCAGGCACGGTGGAGTTCATCGCCGGCCCGGACGGCGATTTCTACTTCATGGAAATGAACACACGCCTGCAGGTCGAGCACCCGGTCACCGAGTACATCACCGGCACCGATCTGGTGGAGTGGCAGCTGCGCGTGGCCTCGGGCCAGCCGCTGCCGCTGCGCCAGGAGCAGCTGGCGATCCACGGCCACGCCATCGAGGCGCGCCTGTACGCCGAAGATGCCGACCGTGGCTTCCTGCCCTCCACCGGCACGCTGCGCCGGCTGCGCCTGCCGACGCCGTCAGCCCATGTGCGCGTGGATACCGGCGTGGAGGAAGGCGACAGCATCACCCCGTACTACGATCCGATGATCGCCAAGCTGATCGTCTGGGACGTGGACCGCGATGCCGCGCTGCGCCGCATGAGCCAGGCCCTGGCCGACTGCCAGGTGGTGGGCGTGACCACCAATGCCAGCTTCCTGCGCCGGCTGGTGAACACCGATTCGTTCACGCACGCCAGGCTGGATACCGCGCTGATCGAACGCGAGCACGCCGCGTTGAGTGCGGTGGGCGACACGGATGATGCCCTGTGGCAGCTGGCCGCCGTGGCCGCAGTTGCAAGCACTGCGGGCGCCAGCACCGACGCGCGCGACCCGCATTCGCCGTGGCGAGCACAGGATGGCTGGCGCCTCGGCGCGTCCGCGCCGCGCGTGTTGCCGCTGCAGCAGGGCGAACGCAAGCACATGGTGAAGGTGTGGGCGCAGGCCGATGGCTGGCGCGTGCAGTGCGATGACGCAGCACCGCTGCAGGTGATCGGCACGGCCGATGTGCACGGCCTGACGGTGCAGCGGGGCGAGCGCCGCTGGTCGCTGCAGCTGCTGCGCGACGGTGACCAGCTGTACCTGTTCGGCGCCAATGGCCAGCACCGCTTCACCCTGCACGATCCGGTGAGTGAATCGGACCAGGCCGTGGCCGACGCCGGCAGCCTGCTGGCGCCGATGCCGGGCAGGATCGTCGCGACGCTGGTCGCGGCCGGCACCGAGGTCAAGCGCGGAACGCCACTGGTGGTGCTGGAAGCGATGAAGATGGAGCACACCCTGCAGGCACCAGCCGATGGCACGGTGAAGGGCTACCGCGCCAAGGCCGGCGACCAGGTGGGTGATGGTGCGGTGCTGGTGGACTTCGAAGCGGCGTGAACGCCGGGGCGACGGCCGCTCAACGGTCGTCGCCCGCCGTCACCCGACCAGCGGGATCGAATTCGGCGGTGTCCAGCGTGGCACTGCGCCAGCCCAGGCCGCAGATGGCCATCGCGCTCTGGCCGATGCCATCGAACCCGAAGGCACGATCGACATCGGCATCGTTGATGGCTGCGGTGACGAACGCCGCCAGGCCGCGCTCGGTGGCGCACAGGTACAGCAGCTGCGAGATGTGGCCGACATCCAGTGTCACCGCACGGTGCGCCTTGGCATGGTTGCGGTACTTCCAGAAACAGCGGTCATAGCGCGGCGCCAGCACCAGCAACGCCGGCGCATCGGCGAACCACTCCTGCCCGGACAGCATCCGCCGCGCCAGCGCAGCCAGTGCCTGCGGCGGTGGCGAAGGCAACGGCAGAACGGCATGCTGCACCGGGTGGTAGTGGTACAGGCCCGGTACCAGCCCGTCCACGTTCTGCACCAGCAGGAAGCCCTCGGTGGGATGCAGGCCGCCACCGGAAGGCACGTTCTTCTTCAGGAACTCGGTATCGCGCTCGACCTTCTGCACGGCGTGGGCCATCAGCGTGCGCTGCAGCACCTGGGCCAGCAACGGCAGCGACAGCGCGCGCTGCGGATCGAAATTGCGGCAGGTGGTGCGACGCGCCAGCAGTGCATCGAACGCGGCCTCTTCGCTGCGCGGCAGCGGCTGGTAGTCACCCTGCATGGGCTGCACCACCGGTGGTGGCGGCCCCAGGCGCTGGCGCAGCCCGGCAGCGGTGTCCAATCCCTGCCGACGCATGTCCTCCACGCTGTCCACGGCCTGCCATCGCGCGTGGCGATGGGCCAGCGCGGCCAGCGGCCACCACTGGCTGCGCCGTAGCGCCTCGTCGCGCATCTGGTGCCCCACCTCGCTCGGCGGGTCGGTCAGCAGCAGGCCCTGCTCGACCAGGCGGGCCAGCATGGCCGGGGAGGCATCGGCGGGTGGTTCGCTCCAGCGGTGCGCGCTGAGCTCGCCCAGCAGCTGGCGCTCCTCGGCGTCCACAGGCAGCGGCTGGTCCAGATGGGCGGCCAGCGCCACCCAGCTGATCTGGCTGTCCATCTCGGCATGGCCGGCCAGCATCGCGCGCAGGTCCAGGGTGACCGCCTCGCGGGGCTCGAACATCAGGCTGGCGCAGCGGCGCAGGCGCATGGGTTTCCTTCCTTCTGCCGCACAACCGGCATAGCAGCAACGACCGCAGCGCGGCCAACTTTAGCGACGTGCAGCGCGCGGCCCTCAATGGCAGGCTGTCGCGGCCGATACGAGAAACTCCACCTACGGACGATCCCCATGAGCACCCATCCCCGCCTTTCCGCCGCAGACGCCAGCACCCTGCTGGACCACCTGATCGGCAACGACGAGTTCCGCAGCCACTTCACCGCGTCGCCGGCCCAGGCGCTGGCCTCGATCGGCCTGGACGCTGCCGTCGGCGAGAACGACTGCATGAAGATCGACACCCTGGCCTCGGTCGAGGAGCTTGGCCGGGTGCGTGACGCGCTGCAGGACCACCTGTCCGGGTCGGTGGCGGCCATGACCGTGGTGTTCTGCTTCGAAGCCGGCAAGGTCGGCGAGCGGATCGACGGCTGATCCGCCATCAGGGTGCGCCGGCCGTAGCTGGCGTTGCCCACGTGGAGACGTCATACACGTTCAGCGGTTGCCACACCTGCAGGGCCGTGACCTCGGCAATGGCCTGGCCGCGATGCTGGGCCAGCCACGCCTGCTGGCGGCGCGCGGCGGCTTCATCGCCCTGTGCGCGCAGCGCGAGCAGCAGCACCACGTGTGCCTGCACGGGCTCGCTCCCATCCAGCATCGGCTCGATCAGCGAGCGTGCAGCGTCGGGTCGCTGCATCTGCAGCTCATCCATGGCGCTGACGATGCGCAGCCAGCGGTCTGCGACCGGGCTGCGCAGGCTGCGCAGCAGGGGGCGCTGATCGTCCAGCCAGCGCTTGGCCAGCTCGAACTGGCCCTGGCGCTGTGCCAGGTGGACCAGCGCCAGCCACTGCAGGCCTCTGGCATTCAGCATGGGATCATCGCGCTGCTGCAGCATCGGCTGCAGCAGCGCTGCGATGGCCTGCAGTTCGGCGCGGCCAGCGCTCGAGCACAATGCCGCCACGCTGGCGTGCTGCAGGCGTTGCTGCACCTGGAGGTCGACCAGCGCCGGCGCCGGTGCATCTTCGCGTATCGCCTGCTGCATCGCCGGGCAGTCGCGCTGCGCGGCCGCCAGCAGCAGCTGCGCACGCAGCTTCATCCGCTGCTGCAGGGCATCGCTGGCATGGATCTGCGGCAACAGCTCCGCTGCCTTGGCGTACTGTCCCTGCGCCACCAGCACATCCACGCCGGTCTCATCGGCGTCATCCCGGCCGCGCAGGACCTGTGCCTGCGCCAGTGTTTCCGCGGCAAGCTGCGGCTGGTTGGCAGCGATCTGTATCCGCACCAGATGGACCAGCGGATACAGCCGCAAGGGGTCCTGCGGCACTGCGGCCGCTCGCGCATAGGGCTCGGCCTCGCTGAACTGGTTGGCCTGCAGCAGGTACCAGGACGTGTTGGACAGCCCCGCGAACGAATCCGGATAGACCTTGGCCAGCGTGCGCCATTGCTCCAGCGCCCAGCCGCCTGGTTCCAGCTCGGCCATCCAGGCCTTCAGGTACAGGCGCTCGCGTGGTGGCAGGCGATCCTGCAGGTCCAGCGCATGCTGCATGGCTTCGCGTGCACGCCGCCCTTCCTCGACCCGCGCATGCAGTTTGGCCACGCCCATGTAGGCCAGGGCAAAACCAGGATCGATATCGATCGCAGCCTGGTAGAGGTTGCGTGCTTCCTCGAAGCGACGCTGGCCCAGTGCACTCTCGGCCAACGCGAATGCACGCAGTGCACGCAGGTCCTGGGTCGATGCCCGCGGCAACGGCAACGACTGTTCCAGGCTTGCCACCGACTCACCCAGTCCACGCCGCAGGCGCCCGACCACGTCATCCACCGCGAACACCATCTGGTCGGATCGATCCGCGGTGGCGGTGAACGTCTGGATCACCTGGCCGCTGCCCGGCGCAGCGACATCGATGGCCAGCTCGTAGCCGCCGATCTTCTGCCGCACGGTCGGCAACAGCACGGCGCGGGCGCCTTCCCTTACCGCCACGTCGACGGCGGTATCGCGGTTCAACCGGGTATCGCCCGAGAGCCGCGCCATTTCCAGGCTTTCGCGGATCTTGCCCTCCGACAGCACGTTCACGTAGCGCGACTGCTCCAGCGCGATCCGGATCGCGTGCCGCATCGAGTCATCGAAGATCGGATCGCCGGTGAGGTTGTCGACATCGCCGAGCACCACCCAGTCGCGCTCAGCGAATGCAATCGCCGGTTCCGGCCGCAGCAGCAGCCAGCCGCCCAGCACGGCCACCGCCAGCACCAGGCCTTCGGCAGCCAGGACCAGCGGCTGCCGCCACAGCGGCAGGTCGCGGCGCGCCTTGGCATTGGCGCGCGGCATGCGCAGCGGCGCCGAACCGATCTCGCCCACTTCGATCACTTCCTGAACTACCGGCACGCCCTTGAAGCGCCAGCGCCCGTGCGATTTCCACAGCAGGCGCGTGCCGCGCTCGCCCAGCGCATCGGTGGCACGGCGGGTCAGCGATTCGGCCACCGCCGACAGCAGGATCTGGCCAGGGCGGGCCAGCATCATCAGGCGCGCCGCCATCGGCTTGGCCAGGCCTTCCACTTCCATCGACTTGGCACCGGCACGGACCGCCTCGGCACTGTTTTCCCAGGTCAGCACGTCACCCACGTGCAGGCCGGCACGCGCGCGCAGTTCAATGGCGCGCTGCTGGCCCAGCGCGTGCAGTTCACGCTGGTAGTCCAAGGCGAAACCCAGTGCGTCGATGGTGCGCTCGAACAGCATGAACAGCCCGTCGGAGCGGTCGATCAGCTGGCCATTCCAGCGGTGCTGCAGCCCCAGCACCAGGCGGTCGTGCTCCTGGAACAGGCTCGCCGCCGCCACATCGCCGATACGCTCGACCAGCTGCAGCGAATCACACAGATCGGTGAACAGCAGGGCGCGTAGCTGTGGGCTATGCGGGGCTGACGTTCCGTTGTCGCCATTCATCGCCTGCCTCTCCCTATTGGCCTTCCGGATCATCCACCCAGCGCAGGCAGTTGCCGCCGTCGCGCTTGGCCCGGTACAGCGCCCGATCGGCGCTGGCATACCACTCGCTCCAGCCTGCCTCCGGCGCCAGCAGGCTGGCACCGATGCTCACCAGGCTGACATGCGGCGTGCCATGACTGCGCTCGAGCAGGCCATGCACCGCGCTGAGGATGAACTCGGCCGCGTGCTGCACGATCTCGTGGTTGCCACGGCGCAGGATCAGGCAGAACTCATCGCCGCCGAGCCGGCAGGCCAGGTCCTGCTCGCCGGCCATCGAGCGCAGGATGTTGCCCATGCTCTGCAGCACGCGGTCGCCGGCCTGGTGGCCGTGGCGGTCGTTGATCTGCTTGAAACGGTCGCAATCGATCAGCAGCAACGCCTGCGGTGGTCCCTCGGCATGCTCGCGGCACTCCTGCAGGTACAGGGTGAGGCCACGGCGGTTGTGCAGCCCGGTCAGTTCATCGGTACGCACCAGCTCACGGGTGTGGGTCAACTGGTGGGTGGTGATGTACAGGTTGTCCAGCGCGGTTTCCAGATCGTGGTTGCGCCGGCGCAGCTGTCTGATCAGTGCCTGTTCGTTGGTCAGCACGCGCATGATCGTGCGGCGCAGGAAGTAGGCCACCAGGCCGGGATCGGATTCGACCAGCCGATGGAAATCGGCCGGGCCCAGCTCCAGCACGTCGCAGTCGACCAGCGCGCGCGCACTGGCGCTGCGCAGGTGATCGCCGACCAGCAGGCCCAGTTCTCCGAAGAACTCATGCTGCCCGAGCGTCTTGATCACCAGGTCCTCGCCAAAGTCCAGTTCGATCTGTCCTTCGAGGATCACATACATGCGCTCGCCGCGGTGGCCCCGCTGGAACAGCCACTGTCCGGCACGGAGCTTGCATGCGCGGGCGAATCTGGCGAACAATGTCACCTCGGCATCTGACAACAGAGCGTGCACGATCTCGGCCATCGCCACCCGGGCGATACCTGTCGTCACATCACTGTTCTCGGCCGCACCCCTGCCGGTCATTCCCTGCACCCGCCGCCAGCGTCCCCTGGTGAGCCGCGGAGCATAGCACCGCTTTAAAGTGTGCGCCCTATCTCATTTTGAGCCTTCTGCCGATCTTGATTGATGTGAAGATCGGTGGTGGCCCATTCTGGCTATCGGTGTCCAGCCAAAACTCCTGCTGGATCAATCCGATGCCGGGTTTCACGGGGTTTCGGCCAGGTTGCCGGGACCGGGGTGCGCCTGATTGACGCTGCCCACCGGTTGCCCCCCTTGCATCGATACAACAACGCCGGCAGGTCCCCCGACCGGCCGGCGTTGTCTGGCCCTTCCCTGGCCACCCTGATCGGATTCCGAAGCTTCGGTAGAGCCGGGGGGGGGGGGGGGGGGCCGCGGCGGGGGGGCGCCGAGCGCCGGGGGGCGGGGGGGCGGCGGGGCCCGGGCGGGCCCGCGGCCCCCGCCGCGCCGCGCCGCCCCCCCCCCCCCCCCCGCCCCCGGGGGGGGGGCGCCCCCCCCGCCCCCGGCATTACCGGATCACGCAGCGCGTTCGCTGCGGCCGCCGTGGAACTGTTCTTCCTCGGTCGAGCCGGTCAGCGCGGTAGTCGACGATTGGCCCTGCTGGATCGCCTGGGTCACCGCATCGAAGTAGCCGGTGCCGACCTCGCGCTGGTGCTTGACCGCGGTGAAGCCGCGCTCGGCCGCTTCGAACTCGGCTTCCTGCAGTTCCACGAACGCGCTCATCTGCCGGCGTGCGTAGCCATGGGCCAGATTGAACATGCCGTAGTTCAAGGCGTGGAAACCGGCCAGAGTGATGAACTGGAACTTGTAGCCGTAGCTGCCCAGTTCGCGCTGGAACTTGGCAATGATGGCGTCATCCAGGTTCTTCTTCCAGTTGAAGCTGGGCGAGCAGTTGTAGGCCAGCAGCTTGCCCGGGAACTTCGCATGGATCGCCTCGGCGAATTTCCGAGCGAATTCCAGGTCCGGCTTGCCGGTCTCGCACCACACCAGGTCGGCATAGGGCGCGTAGGCCAGGCCACGGCTGATCGCCTGGTCCAGGCCGTTGCGGGTCTTGTAGAAGCCCTCGACAGTGCGCTCGCCGGTGGTGAACGGCCGGTCGTTGCCGTCGATGTCGCTGGTCAGCAGATCCGCGGCTTCGGCATCGGTACGCGCCACCAGCAGGGTCGGCACGCCCAGCACGTCGGCAGCCAGGCGCGCGGCATTGAGCTTCTCGATCGCCTCGCGGGTCGGCACCAGCACCTTGCCGCCCATATGACCGCACTTCTTCACCGAGGCCAGCTGGTCTTCGAAGTGCACGCCAGCGGCACCGGCCTCGATCATCGCCTTCATCAGTTCGAACGCGTTGAGCACGCCGCCGAAACCGGCTTCGGCATCGGCCACGATCGGCTGCAGGAAATCGATGTCGTCCTTGCCTTCGGCGTGATGCAGCTGGTCGGCGCGCAGCAATGTGTTGTTGATGCGCTTGACCACCGCCGGCACCGAATCGGCCGGGTACAGCGACTGGTCCGGGTACATCTGGCCGGCCAGGTTGGCGTCGGCGGCCACCTGCCAACCGGACAGGTAGATCGCCTTCAGGCCGGCCTTCACCTGCTGCATGGCCTGGTTGCCGGTCAGTGCACCGAGCGCGTTGACGAACTCGCGCTCATGCAGCGACGCCCACAGCTTCTCCGCACCCAGGCGGGCCAGCGAATGCTCGATGTGGACGGTGCCGCGCAGGCGCACCACGTCGGCGGCGCTGTAGTTGCGCTGGATGCCTTCCCAACGCGGGTTGGTATCCCAGTCGTGCTGGATCTGTTCGGCAGTGGGCAGCTTGCTCATGTCTTTCTCCAGTTCGGTTCGTGCGTGCAGCGGGGAGGGAAACGGCAGGAAACGCGGGCGGCGATCAGTCGATGCGCGCGTAGGCCGGCAGGGTCAGGAAATCGGTCAGTTCGTCGTTGCGGCTCAGGTCGCCCAGCAGGGCGATGGCTTCGCCGATGCGCGCGCCACCGGGCAACGCGGCGGTATCGCCCAGCCGTGCCGGCAGCTGCGCCAGCGTGGCATCCAGCAGCGCCAGGTCGATGGCGGTGCCATCGTCCAGCTGCTGGCCCGGCGTATGCAGCCACTGCCACAGCTGGCTGCGGCTGATCTCGGCGGTGGCTGCGTCCTCCATCAGGTGGTGGATCGGCACGCAGCCGTTGCCATCCAGCCACGCCGCCAGGTAACGCACGCAGACTTCCACGTTGCCTTCGAAACCAGCGCGGGTGATGGTGCCCGGCGGCCGCGCGATCAGTTCGTCGCGGCCGACGCGCACATCCTGGCGCAGCACGCTGTGCTGGTTCGCACCGGGCATGTGTTCGTCGAAGATCGCCATCGCCACCGGAATCAGCGCCGGGTGCGCGACCCAGGTGCCGTCGTGGCCGGCGCTCACTTCGCGCAGCTTGTCGGCGCGCACGCGGGCCATCGCCTGTTCGTTGGCAGCGGCATCGTTGTTGATGGGAATCTGCGCGGCCATGCCGCCCATCGCATGCGCACCACGGCGATGGCAGGTCTGGATCAGCAACTCCGAATACGCCTTCAGGAACGGCTGGGTCATGGTCACCTGGCCGCGCTCGGGCAACACGCGATCTGCGTGGCGGCGGAAGGTCTTCAGGTACGAGAAGATGTAGTCCCAGCGCCCGCAGTTCAGGCCGACGATGCGGTCACGCAGCGCGTGCAGGATCTCGTCCATCTCGAACACCGCCGGCAGCGTTTCGATCAGCACGGTCACCTTGATCTGGCCATGCGGCAGGCCGAGCATGCCTTCGATGTGCGACAGCGCGGTTTCCCACAGCGCCGCCTCTTCCATGCTCTGCAGCTTGGGCAGGTAGAAATACGGGCCGCGATCCTTCGCCTGCAGGGTGCGGGCGTTGTGGAAGGCGAACACCGCCGCGTCGAACAGGCCGCCGGCGATGAACTGGCCATCGATGCGCACGTGCTTCTCGTCCAGGTGCCAGCCACGCGGGCGCACGATCAGCACCGCCTGCTCGTCGTACGGGCGCAGGGCGTAGTGCTTTCCATTGGGTGCGGTGTATTGAAGATCGCCACGCACCGCGGCGGCCAGCGACTGCTGCCCGGCCAGCAGGTTGCGCCAGGTCGGCGAGGTCGAATCCTCGAAGTCGGCCATGAACACCTTGGCACCGGAGTTCAGCGCGTTGATGACCATCTTCGGATCGGTCGGGCCGGTGATCTCGACGCGGCGGTCCTGCAGCGCGGCGGGCAGCGGGGCAACACGCCAGTCGCCGCTACGGATCGCGGCGGTGTCCGTGCGGAAGTCCGGCAGGCCGCCCTGGTCGAAGAACGCCTGGCGCTCGCGGCGCGCCTGCAGCCGTGCCTGCCGGCCCGGTTCCACCGCACGGTGCAGCGACACCAGCAGGGCCAGCAGCGGTGCCGGCAGCAGGGTGTCCTGGCCGGCCACGCGGGTCGCCAGGGCGATGCCGGGGGTGGCCTTGCTGGCAGGGGTGGGAACAGCGGAAGCGACGGCGGACATGGGGCAACTCCAGCGGTGGGGGAACGTCTCCACGGTGCCGCCGGGGCCGAGTATTTGGCAAAACAGTTTTTGCAATGTTCTACATAAATTGTGCTAATACTTGTGACGCGATGACCACACGCCCCCCTCCAAGCCCCCGTTTTTCCTACAAATCCGACCGGCTGAAGCCACTGCGCGCGTTCTGCCAGACGGTGCGCCTTGGTTCGGTCTCACGGGCGGCTGAGGCACTTTTCGTCAGCCAGCCGGCGATCAGCCTGCAGTTGCAGGCGCTGGAGCGGGAGCTGGGGGTGCCGTTGTTCGAGCGCAGCGGGCGCCGCCTGGTGCCCAGCCGCGAGGGCCAGCTGCTGTACGAAATGGCACAGCCGCTGGTGGAGAACCTGGACGGGCTGGAGGCACGATTCCGCGACAAGGTGCGCGGCCTGGACGCGGGCGAGCTGAACATCGCCGCCAACAGTTCGACCATCCTGTACCTGCTGCCGAAGATCGTCGAACGCTTCCGCCAGCACCACCCGGACGTGCGCCTGACCCTGCACAACGCGATCAGCGCCGATGGCACCGACCTGCTGCGCGAGGACGCCGCCGACCTGGCAATCGGTTCGATGACCGATGTGCCGGCCGACCTCAGCTACGCCCCGGCCTACCGCTTCGAGCAGGTGCTGATCGCGCCGCACGACCATCCGCTGGCCAGCGGCGGCGAGCTGGAGCTGGCCGACATCGCGCGCTATCCGCTGGTGCTGCCACCGAAGCGGCAGATCACCTACCGCCTGGTCGACCAGGTGTTCCAGCGCCACCGCATCGCCTACACCGTGGCCCTGGAAGTGGGTGGCTGGGAGGTGATCAAGCAGTACGTGGCGATGGGCATGGGCATTTCCATCGTGCCGGCGCTGTGCCTGAACGAGGCCGATCGCGAGCGGTTGGCGGCGCGGTCGATGAAGCGCTGGTTCCCCGAACGCAGTTACGGGGTGATCGTGCGGCGTGGCAAGGCGTTGTCGGCGCAGGCGCGGGCGTTCATCGAGCTGATCCAGCCGGAGTTGTTCAGTCCGCGCGATTACGACCAGAGCGGGCATTCCGAGCGATGAGCTGTGCCGGCAGGGCTGCGCCCTGCACCTGCCGAAGCAACGTCAACGGCAACTGCAACGTCAAAAGCCGGGCTTCCGTGGGTTGGCGAGGTGGGGGCGGGGGGGGGGGGGGGGGGGGGCGGCCCCCCCCCCCGCCCCCCCCGCCCCCCCCCCCCCCCCCCCCCCCCCCCCCCCCCCCCCCCCCCCCCCCCCCCACCCCGCCTTCGACAGTTTCCCGCTGCTGTCGGTGCCAGCTGCTGTTGATGGGTGGGTGCCGACCGTTGGTCGGCACGGGGTCGGATCCCGTTGCTACGCAACGGGCTCTGACCCCATTTCCGGCTGACGATGAATAAACTGGCGCCATGTCCATCGAACTCCGCCACCTGCGCTATTTCCTCGCCGTTGCCGATACGCTGCACTTCGGCCAGGCGGCGGAGCGGCTGGGCATGTCGCAGCCCCCACTCAGCCAGCAGATCCGCCAGCTGGAAGACCTGATCGGGGCGCGCCTGTTCGTGCGCAGCCATCGTCGCGTGCAGCTGACGCCTGCCGGCGAGCTGCTGCAGGAACGTGCACGGGCCATCGTGCAGCAGGTGGAAACGGCGGTGGACGAGGTGCAGCGCGCGCAGCGCGGTGAGCAGGGTGAGCTGCGTATCGGCCTGACACGCGCCACGCCGCTGTCACCGCAGATTCCGCGTTCGATCCTGCGCTACCGCCAGCAGTACCCGCAGGTGCGCCTGCAGCTGAGCGAGATGAACACACTGCAGCAGATCGATGCGCTGCTCGATGGCAGTCTGGACGTGGGCATCATCCGCAAGCGCGCATTGCCGCCGGAGCTGGTGGCGCACAGCCTGTTCGTCGACCCGCTGGCACTGATCGTGCATGCCGACCACCCTGCCCTGCGCAGACTAACGGCGCAGGACACACTGTCGCTGCGCGACTTCGCGCAGGAACCGTTCGTGGCATTCCGGCGCAGCGCCGGTGCGGGCATCCATGACCACATGATCGCGTTGTGCGCGGCGGCGGGCTTCACTCCCCGCATCGTGCAGGAGGCCGGTGAAGCCTCGACCCTGATCAGCCTGGCCGCCGCCGGGCTCGGTGCAGCGATCCTGCCGTCCTCGTGCGACCACATCCGCGTGGAAGGCGCACGCTTCGTGGCCCTCGCCGATGCCGGCGCGCATTCGGAAGTACAGCTGGCGTGGCACCGCGAGGGCGTCACGCCGCTGATCCGCAACTTCGCCGGGCTGCTGCGCGAAGCGTTCGCCGAAGGGTAAGCCTGCAATCCACCCGGTAGTGCCGTCCGCTGGCCGGCACTACCGTACGCGTTGGATCACGCCGTTACCGGCTGCGGGGCGCGCTGCTGCAGCGCCCAGACGATGCCACCGCCGATCAGCGTCAACAGGGCGGCGAACAGGCACACGCCCAGCCAGTCCCACGCGGCATAGGCCAGGCCACCGACACCACCGAGCACACTTGAACCCAGGTAGTAGGCGAACAGGTATAGCGCCGAGGCTTCGGCACGCATCGTGCCGGCGCGGCTGCCAACCCAGCTGCTGGCCACCGAATGGCCGCCGAAGAAGCCGAACGTGACCAGCGCGATACCCAGCGCCATCGTGCTCAGCCACGGCAGCGCCAACAGCGCGATGCCGGCGCCGATCAACGCAAACGAGATCGACAGGATGCGGCCGCGGCCGTATCGCGTCGCCTGCTGCCCCATCCACGCCGAGCTGAAGGTGCCGACCAGGTACACGCTGAAGATCAGGCCGACCACGGTCTGGCTGAGGTGGTAGGGCGGGGCCAGCAGGTGGTAGCCCAGGTAGTTGTAGAGGGTGACGAACACGCCCATCAGCACGAACGAGGTGGCGAACAGCCACGGCAGGCCCGGGTCGGCAAACAGCGTGCGCCAGCGCGATGGCAACTGGCGCAGGCCCCCGCGACGCGCCTGGAAATGACGCGACGGCGGCAGTTGCAGCCACAACAGCACGGTACTGGCGATGGCAATGATCGAGACCACGCCGATGCCCCAACGCCAGCCCCAATGGTCGGCGATGATGCCGGCCAGCAGGCGCCCGCTCATGCCCCCGATGGCGTTGCCGCCAATGTACAGGCCCATCGCCAGGCCCAGCGCGCGGCTGTCCATTTCCTCGACCAGGTAGGTCATCGCCACTGCCGGCACGCCGCTCAACGCCAGGCCGAGCAGGGTGCGCAGCACCAGCAGTGTGGTCCAGTCATCCACCAGCGCCGTGCTCAGCGACAGCATGGCCGAGGCCAGCAGCGCAGCGATCATCAACGGACGGCGGCCGACCGCATCGGACAGCAGGCCGGCCAGCAGCATTGCCACCGCCAGTGTGCCGGTGGTCAGCGACAACGACATCGCGCTGCCGGCAGCAGAAACGCCGAAGTGACGGCTGAACTCGGGCAGCAGCGGCTGCACGGTGTACAGCAGGCCAAAGGTGGAAAAGCCGGCCAGGAACAACGCCAGCGCGGTGCGGCGGAAGGCCGGCGTGCCCTGCTGGATGCGGGTCTCGGTGCTGGAATCGACAGTGTGGGGGCGGCGTTCGACGGCCGCCGCAGTTTCGCCAGTCATGGGATCGAGGGGCCGGTGGGGCGGCCGGGCGTGGGAGGGAACGGGCCTCAGACTAGGCCCGTCGATCCAGTCGATCCATAACCTGATAGGTCAGGATTGATACACAAGAAGTATCAATTCAGCTTACAGGCGCTGCCACTCGAAACCGTCGCCACGGCGGTAATAGACCGCCACCGCGCGGCCGTAGATCTTGTCGGCATCCACGAAACCGAAGAAGCGGCCATCGAAGCTGTTGCCGCGGTGGTCACCCAGCACCAGCACCTTGCCGGCCGGCACCACCAGATCGGCGATGTCCGGACCGCCGCCCACGTCCAGGTCAAGGCGGGCACGGCGCTCACCGAAGGCTTCCACGTCCTGCAGGCCGGCGATCTGCAGCGGCTGGCCGTTGATGCTCAGATGGCCCTCGCGCATCTGCACTTGGTCACCCGCCACCGCAGCCACCCGCTTGATCAGGCGGGTGCCGTCGGCCGGCGAATCGAATACCGCCACTTCGCCACGCTGCGGCGTGCCGGTGGACATCAGTTCCTTGCCGGTGAACGGCAGGCGCAGGCCGTAGGCACGCATGTCCACCACCACCCGGTCGCCGGGCTGCAGGGTCGGCTGCATGGAGCCACTCGGCACCACGTAGTGGTTGGCGAGGGTATCGCGGGCGGCGGCAAGCAGGCCGAGCATCACCAGCAGCGGCAATGCTTCCTTCTTCAGCCAGACCAGCGCGCGTTCGGAAAACGGAGGACGAGCAACAGCTTCCATGACAAGGCTCCGGACAGGTGGTAGCGCCATCAGACCATACACAGGCAGCGGAGGTTCCCGCAACGCACCTGCAGCCCATGCTCGGCTGCTTTCGGTCGCGCTACAGGAGCAGGCATATCGAAGCATTACGCAGCTTTTACGCCCGCCGTGGGGGCCGGGCATCGCACCTTTACGGCCCCCGCGCGCATCGTGTGCCCACCGCGCCACACGGCGCATTCCGCAAGGTGTTGTATGACCCTCCTGGTGATCCGCCACGCGTCGGCGTCGGCGCCGCGCCCGCAGCTGCCGGCGCAGCTGAGCGGCCATCGCGTGCTGTGCAGCGACTGCGCCAGCCTGTCCGAGGTACACCAGTGCCTGTGCCAGCCGCAGGCGCGCTCGGCCGACTGGATACTGCTGGATGTCGGCGCCGCCGACGAGGCGCAATGGCAGGCCGAAGGTGGCGCGCTGCAGGCGGCGCTGGAACGGCTGCCGGCGCAGTACATCGAGCTGCAGGCCCCCGCCGAGCCCGGCCTGGAAGCACGCCTGCGCCTGCAGCATGGCCCCGCCGCGGTGGTGGTCGACCAGCGCAGCCAGCAGGCCGGGTACCCGCTGTCGCTGGCCATCGTCGGCCGCCGACTGGCGCAGGAGGGCTGAGCCATGTCGATCTTCATCATCCGTGGCCCGGAAGCGGCCGGTGCGCTGATCCGCACGGCAATGCCGCTGCCGGCACCGGTACTGAAGTCACTGGTGCATCGGGCGATCGACGCCGGCACCAGCGTGGCGATCCGTGCCTGCGGTTCGGAACAGGAACTGCTGGATGCCCTGCGCGTGGCCGACCACAGCCGTGGCGAGGTGACCCTGCTTGACCCGGGTGCGTGTGCCAACAGCCTGCGCCTGCAGCGCCTGCTGCCGTACCTGCACAACGCTTACGTGGAAGTGCATGACGACGGCGCGGTGGCCGAGCCGTGCCTGCCGGCCGGTGTCGGCCAGCGGCTGGGCATCGCCGCCGGGTATGGCGCGCAGAGCTATGTGCTGGCGCTGGATATCGCGCTGGATCACCTGGGCCTGGCCGAGCAGGCGAACCGCGTGCACGTGGGCACGTAACGCTTTTGCAGCGTCGAGCCATGTTCGACGCTACACAACGAAAAACGGCGGGGTTGCCCCCGCCGTTTTCGCTTTCTTACTTCAGCCCGCGGAACTTCAGCAGCGGTTCCACCGACGGGTCCTTGCCGCGGAAATCGCGGTACAGGGTCGACAGCTCCACGCTGTTGCCGCGCGAGAGGATCTTGTCGCGGAACTCCTGGCCGTTGGCCGCAGTCAGGCCACCATGTTCGGTGAACCACTGGTAGGCGTCATGGTCGAGCACTTCGGCCCAGAAGTAGGCGTAGTAACCCGCCGAGTAACCGCCCCCCCAGATGTGGTCGAAGTAGGTGGTGCGGTAACGCGGCGGCACCTGCGGCAGGTCGACCTTGAACTTCTTCAGCGCGCTGGCTTCAAAGGCGCCGACATCCTGCAGCGGCGCATCAGCCTTCTGCGTGTGCCAGGCCAGGTCCAGCAGTGCGGCCGACAGGTACTCGGTGGTCGCATAGCCCTGGTTGAAGCTGCGTGCCTTGAGGATCTTGTCGACCAGCTCCTGCGGCATCGCCTCGCCGGTCTTGTAGTGCTTGGCATAGTTGGCGAACACCTTCGGATCCAGCGCCCAGTGCTCGTTGAACTGCGACGGGAACTCGACGAAGTCGCGCGAGGTGGCGGTGCCGGCGATCGACGGGTACTTCACGTTCGAGAACATGCCGTGCAGCGCATGGCCGAACTCATGGAACAGGGTGGTGACGTCGTCGAAGCTGATCAGCGCAGGCTGGCCGGCGGCCGGCTTGGTGAAGTTGCAGACGTTGTAGACCACCGGCTTGGCACCGGTCAGGCCATCCTGTTCGACGAACACGTCCATCCAGGCGCCACCGGACTTGCTGTCACGCTTGAAGTAGTCGGTGTAGAACAGGGCCAGCGAAGTGCCGTCCTTGTCGAATACTTCGTACACCTTCATGTCCGGGTTGTAGGTCGGAATGTCGGTGCGCGGCTTGAAGGTGATGCCGTACAGCTGGGTGGCGGCGTAGAAGACGCCGTTCTGCAGCACGTTGTCCAGTTCGAAGTACGGCTTGATCTGCGACTCGTCCAGATCGTACTTGGCCTTGCGCACCTGCTCGGCGTAGAAGTCCCAGTCGGAGGCAGCAACCTGGAACCCACCCTTCTGCGCGTCGATGACCTTCTGGATCTCGCCGGCTTCGGCGCGGGCCTTGGCGGTGGCGGCCGGCACGGTATCGGTCAGCAGCTTGAGCGCGGCGGCCGGGGTCTTGGCCATCTGGTCGCCCAGCTGGTAGTCGGCGAAGGTGTCGAAGCCGAGCAGCTTGGCCTTCTGCGCACGCAGCTGGGCCAGGCGCTGCACGGTCTGCCGGGTGTCATTGGCATCACCACGCTCGGCGCGGGTTTCCGAGGCCTTCAGCACGGCGGCACGCTGGTCGCGGTCGCTCAGTGAGCTGAGCACCGGCTGCTGGGTGGTGTTCTGCAGCGGCAGCAGGAACTTGCCATCCAGCTTGCGGTCCTTGGCGGCGGCCGCCGCGTTGTTGATCGCATCCTCATCCAGGCCAGCCAGCTTGGCCTTGTCGTCGACGACGACGGCAGCAGCAGCGGTGGCGGCCACCAGGCGGGTGTGGAACTGGGTGGAGAGCGTGGTCTCTTCCACGTTGAGCTTGCGCAGGGTCGCCTTGTCGGCGTCGGACAGCTGCGCGCCGGCGCGCACCAGGCCGTCGTAGTAGTGCTCGACCAGGCGCTTCTGCACCGGATCCAGCTCAAGCGTGTCACGCTGGTCGTACAGCGACTTCACGCGCGCGAACAGCTTCGGGTCGAGGTTGATCTCGTCCTGGTGCGCGGCCAGTTTCGGCGCCACCTCTTCCTGGATCTTCTGGCGCGCATCGTTGGTATCGGCCTGGACCAGGCCGAAGAAGATGCGCGACACGCGGTTCAGCGTCTCGCCGCTGCGCTCCATCGCCACGATGGTGTTGTCGAAGGTGGCCGGCTCGCTGCTATCGGCGATCTTGCGCACGTCGGCCAGGTGCTGGCGCATGCCTTCTTCGAACGCCGGCAGGTAGTCGCTGTCCTTGATCTTGTCGAACTGCGGTGCCTGGAACGGCAGCGTGCTCGCACTCAGCAGCGGATTGGTGGAGGCTTCAGCCGGCTGCTGGGCCGGGGCTTTCTGGGCATCGGACACGGGGGTGGACTCCTTGCCGGAACAGGCCGCCAGCGCCAGGCTGATGGCGGCGGCCAGGACTACGGTACGCGACATGTAAAACACTCCTTGGGCAGACGGTACGGGATACCAGCCCTCCACCCTACTCCTGTCGCGTTCGCCCGGCATGTGCCGGACGTGGCGTCTATGCGGCGGCCTGCGGCCCGCTCAGACCGTGCCGCGGGTCTTGCCGATCCACGGTCGGTAGAACTCGCGGATGGCGGCCATGTCGGCCGCGTCGTCGCCGCTCGGCGTGAACAGCGGGCCGATGCCGATGGTCTTTTCCGGATAGTGGAAATACGCAGCCAGGATCGGCACGTCGGCCATCCGGGCGATCTTCAGGAAGCCGGCCTTCCAGTCCTTCACCGCCTTGCGGGTGCCCTCGGGCGTGATGGCGAACCACATCTTCTCGTTGTTGCGCAGCAGGTCCACGGCCTGGCCGACGGTGCCCTGCGGCGAGCTGCGATCCAATGGGATCACGCCCAGCTTGTGCAGCAGCGGGCCCAGCGGCCACCAGAACAGCGAGGCCTTGCCCAGCACCTTCACCTTCATGCCCAGCGCGATCTTGGCCGCCATGCCCCACAGGCCATCCCAGTTGGACGAGTGCGGCGCGATGATGAAGACCAGCCGGGGGATGTCAGGCAGGGTACCGGTCACCTTCCAGCCACCCATGCGCAGGGTGCAGCGCGCCAGCCAGCGCAGGAAGGCGTTGGGTTTGACCTGCGGCATCTGCGGCGGCACGGCCGGCAGCAACGAAGTCGGGTTGTTCAAGCAATCACTCCCAGTCACGTGATGAGCGCCCGCGCTTGATCTGCGCGCGCCCGCGTTTGGCGTCCAGACGACGCAGTTTCGACCCGAGGGTCGGCTTGGTGGCCTTGCGCGGCTTTGGCACGCTCAGCCCGGCCTGGATGAAGGCCGCCAGCCGCTCGCGCGCATCCTCGCGATTGCGATCCTGGGTGCGGAAACGTTGCGCGTCGATGACCAGCACGCCTTCGCCGGTCATGCGCCGGTCACGCCGCGCCAGCAGGCGCGCGCGCAACGGTTCGGGCAACGAGGGCGAGTTGGCCACATCGAAACGCAGTTCCACCGCAGTGGAGACCTTGTTGACGTTCTGGCCACCGGCGCCGCTGGCACGCACGAACCGCTCGACGATCTCGCCGTCGGGGATTTCAAGCTGCGCGCTGATGGTGACCGGTCCACTGCCCATCCGCGCATTGTAGCGGCAGGCACGCGGTGGAGTGCGGCATCGCGCCCCGTATGCCGCCGATCAGGTACCGAACACGCCGCCTTCGCCTTGGCTGCAGGTATGCTGGCCGTCCCATGTACCGCAGGAAGCCCCGCATGACCCGCCTCGCACCCGCCCTGCCGTCCCTGCTGCGCCGCGCCGCCCTGCTGCTGGTGCTGGCCGTGGCCAGCGTTCCGGCCCTGGCCGCCCCGCCGACCGACGGCGACATCAACCGCCTGCTGTCGGCCTCGCGGGCGCAGAGCATGATCGACACCATGGTGCCGCAGATCGAAGCCATGCAGCAGCAGCAGTTCCAGCAGGTGGCCGCGCAGCGCCAGCTCAATGCCCAGCAGCAGGAACAGCTGAAGCGGATCCAGGCCCGGACCAGCCAGACCCTGCGCCAGGCAATGTCGTGGCAGCAGCTGCGGCCGATGTACGTGGACCTGTACAAGAAGACGTTCAGCAAGGAAGACGTGCTGGCGATGGCCGAGTTCTACGAGAGCCCGGCGGGCCAGAGCCTGCTGGACAAGACCCCGGCGCTGATGCAGAACGTGGTGGTGGCGATCCAGGCACGCATGCAGCCGCTGTTTGCAGACCTGCAGAAAGACCTGGAAGCAATCGTCAACGAGCCTGAAAAGAAGTGAGGTCGTGCCAGCCGCTGGCCGGCTCCCCGGTACGCCTGGGATCGTGCAGCTGCCGGCCAACGGCCAGCACGGCCGTCAGGCCTGTTCCACCTGCCAGCCGAACAGGTCCAGCGCCTTCTGGAATTCGCGGTCCAGCGGCGCACTGACGTCCACGTTGCCGCCCTCCGGATGCGGAAAGCGCAGCCGCTCGGCGTGCAGCAGCATGCGATGCACGCCCTGCATGCGGAAGATGCGGTTGTGGCGCCCATCACCGTGGCTGGTGTCGCCAATCATATGGTGCGAGAGATGCTTGAGGTGCCGGCGGATCTGCCGGAAACGCCCGGTCTGCGGCTGGCAGCGCAGCAACGCGTAACGTGAGCTGGCGAATTCGCCCACCGGCACCGACAGTTCGCCGGTGGCCAGGCGCTGGAAATCGGTGATCGCCGGCTTCTTCACCGGCTTGCCCGGCCCACCGTCCAGATCATGGTCCACCTGCCAGGCGAGTTCGGCCGGCCAGCCCCGGCAGACGGTCAGGTAGTCCTTCAACACTTCACCGCCCATCAACGCCTTGCCCAGCGCACTGGCGGTCTCGCGGTCGAAGGCCAGCAGCAGGCAGCCACTGGTGGCCCGGTCCAGGCGGTGCACCAGGAAGATCGGCCGCCCCAGCTGCTCGCGCAGGCGGTCGGCCAGGAAATCATCCTCGCCACGGGCCAGCTTGCTGTCGTGGACCATCAGCCCGGCCGGCTTGTTGACCACGGCCAGGCGCGCATCCAGATGCAGCAGCTGCAGGGGCGCGGTTTCGGTCTCGACCGCGGCGAGGGTGTCAGGTTCGGTACTCACCGCGGGATTATACGGGCGGCCTGTATGGGGTCAGATCCCTTTTCCGCAGGAAAAGGGATCTGACCCCGGGTTTGTGGCACGCGGCAGTCAGGCGTTGCGCACGGCCAGCAGCTCGCCGTTGCCCACCGGCACCAGGCTGGTGCCGAAGTCCTGATCGGCATCCAGCAGCGTGCGCAGCGGCGCCATCTGCTCGGCATGCGAGAGGGCGTTGTCCACCACCAGCAGGCCCCCCGGACGCAGCACGCGGCGCAGCTGCGGCCACCAGCCGGCGTACTGTTCGCGGTCCGAATCGAGGAACAGCAGATCGATGCTGGCATCAGCGGCCTGCGCCAACCAGAGCCCGGCATCGCGCTGCACCAGCGTGATGTGCGCGGCCAGTCCGCTGCGCGCGAACGTTGCCCGCGCCATCGCCACCTTGTCGTCAGCAGATTCCAGCGTGGTCACGTGGCCATCGATGGCGGCGGCCGCTTCGGCCAGCCACAGCGTGGAGTAGCCATTGGAGGTGCCGATCTCCAGCACGCGCCGCGCCTGCCCGAAACGCACCAGCACCGACAGGAATTCACCGGTATCCGGCGTGATGTTGAGCATGCGGCGGCCCCGCTCGGTTTCACGCCCGTCGTTTTCGGCGCCGAAACGCGCCAGTTCGTCCTTCAATTCCGAAAGCCGCATCGTCATCGCTTCTTTCATCTGCCGCAGCATGGGTGAGCATTGTGACCTGCCTGCCCACATTTCGTATTCCTCCTAGCCCTGCGCCGCGTTCACATTGCGATAGTTCCCGCCTTCTTCGCGCGGGTCGGTCCACCTGCCCGCGGCCCTCTTGGTTTGCGCAAGGACACGGCCATGGTTCTCGACATTCTGGCAATCGGCGCCCACCCCGACGACATCGAGCTCGGTTGCGGTGGCAGCCTGGCCAAGCTCGCCCGCGCCGGCGCGCGCGTCCACGCGTTGGTGCTCAGCCGCGGCGGCCGGGGCTGCCATGCCGGCGTCGATCGCAGTGACGAATCGCACCGCGCGCTGCGCCGCCTCGGCGTCACCCAGGTGATCCAGCAGGATTTTCCGGACACCGGTTTTCCCGCCTGCGGCAACGACATCGTCGCAGCGATCGAGCAGGCCTGCGCCCTGATCACGCCACATCGCGTCTACACGATGTGTGGTGAGGATCATCACCAGGACCATCGCACCGTCCACGAAGCGTCGATCATCGCCTGCCGCAGTATCCCGCAGATCCTCTGCTACGAGAGCCCCAGCACCCTGCCGCAGTTCGCGCCGCAGGTGTTCGAGGACATCAGCGCACAGCTGGAGCTGAAGATCCGTGCACTGCGTGAGCATGCCAGCCAGGGCGATCGCCACTACATGCAGGAAAGCCACCTGCGCTGCCATGCGCAGTTCCGCGGCCAGCAGATCGGCATCGGCCCCAGCGAGGGCTTCCAGCCCTACCGGTTGGTGCTGTGATGAAGACGCTGCTGTTCCTGGCCATGTGTGCCTTCATCCTGGTGCGGGTGTGCATGCAGGCCTCGCGTCGACCCAGCACGCGCCTGTACAGCATCGATGCGATCGTGCCGGCCTACAACGAGGCCCCCTGCCTGGAGCGCTCGCTGACCAGCCTGCTGCAGAATCCCTACGTGGCGCGGGTGATCTGCGTCAACGATGGCTCCACCGACAACACGGCCCAGGTGCTCGATGCACTGCAGGCGCGCTGGCCCGAGCGCCTGGTGGCGGTCCACCAGGCCAACACCGGCAAGGGGGGCGCGCTGATGCATGGCCTGCGGCACGCCAGCGCCGAGCAGGTGTTCCTGACCGACGCCGACACCCACATCGATCCGCACGGCCATGGCCTGGGCCACCTGCTGGAGGAGATCGAACGCGGCGCCGATGCCGTCGGTGGCGTGCCTTCGTCCAGCCTGCAGGGTGCGGGCTTCCTGCCGCATGTGCGCGCCAGCCTGAAGCTGCCGATGATCGTCATCAAGCGCAGCTTCCAGCAGTGGCTGGGCGGTGCACCGTTCATCGTCTCAGGCTCGTGTGGCCTGTTCCGTACCTCGGTGCTGCGCAAGGTCGGCTTCTCCGACCGCACGCGTGTGGAAGACCTGGACATGTCCTGGTCGCTGGTCGCGCAGGGCTACCGTGTCCGCCAGAGCGTGCGCTGCGTGGTCTACCCGCAGGAATGCAACACGCTGGTGGAAGAATGGCGGCGCTGGCGACGCTGGATCGTCGGCTATGCGGTGTGCATGCGCCTGCATCGCGGCCTGCTGCTGACTCGCTTCGGTTTCTTCAGCATCCTGCCGATGATGCTGCTCGCCCTCGCCGGCATCGTGATGTCGTTGCAGGTCTGGTTCGGCGCGGTCCTGCTGCATGGGCCTGGCGGCCTTGCCCTGTCGCTGATGCCGGTGTTCTGGATCGGCATCGTCATGTTGCTGGCGGTGATCAGTGCGATCCACCATCGTCGCGCATGGCTGGTGCCGGCCGCCGCGTTCTCGATGCTGTATGTGCTGCTCGCCTACGCGATCTGGCTGATGCACGGCTTGGCCGGGCTGTTCACCGGCCGCGAACCGGCGCGCGACAAACCGACCAGGTATCCGCATGTGGTGGAATGACCTCGCCACCATGGCCGATGGGCTTTCGGCGCTGGCACCCCACGCCGATTCCAGCGCACAGGTTTCGCCACGCGCGACAGTGCAGGGCCACGTGCGGATCGGTGCCGGCAGCCGCATCTGCGACGGCGCCCAGCTGCAGGGGCCGGTATCGATCGGTCGCGACTGCCTGATCGGCAACAACGTGCTGCTGCGCGGCCCAATGCACATCGGTGATGGTGTGCGCATCGGCTTTGCCAGTGAACTGAAGAACGCACTGATCGGTGACGGCGTCTGCATTGGTCCGCAGTGCTTCATCGCCGACAGCCGCATCGACGCCCGCGCCTACCTGGGTGCGCTGGTGCGCACCAGCAACCATCGCCTGGATGGCGCGACGGTCGCCGTCCACATCGGCGACACCGTCATCGACAGCCAGCGCGACAAGCTCGGCGCCTGGATCGGTGAAGGCGCCGCGCTGGGTGTCGGCGTGATCGTCCTGCCGGGTCGTATCGTCGCGCCGGGCAGCCAGTTCGGCCCGCGCATCACCGTGGAACGAAACCTGCCACCCGGTCGCTACCGGCTGCTGCAGTCGCTGCATTCCCAACCCCTGGAGTAACCCCATGCGATTGATCCTCCGTGGCGCGCTGCCGTGCGCCCTGCTGCTGGCTGTGTCCAGCGCCCATGCCGGCATCGACCGGATCTCGGTGCAACTGGACCATGCCGACTACACCGCTGGCTTCGGCAAGCGCGATGTACGGACCGTGGACCTGGCCGGCCGCAGCGGCGACAGCCGCTGGCACCTGGGCCTGGCCCATGGCGAACGCGACTACGGCAGCAAGCGCTTCGGCGGCAACCGCGTGCAGGGCTCGCTGCACCAGCGCTGGAACCCGCGCCTGTCCACCCGCACTGCCTTCACGGCGTCCAACGATGACCCGGTGTTCGTCAACCGCCAGATCAACCAGGACGTCCAGTGGAAGGTGGCACCGCAGACCGTGCTGAGCGTGGGCGGCAAGTACGCCCAGTACCATGCCGGCGCGTACGTGAGCGGCTGGTCGGTGGGCGCAGCGCATTACTTCCCGCGCGTGACCGCCTCTATGCGCCACGAGCGGCATCGCCAGTCCAATGGCCCCGATGGCCATGGCACCACGCTGTCACTGCGCCTGAAGGATGGGCAAGGCCGTGGTTCGACCCAGCTGTGGCTGGGCAGCGGCACCTCCGGCTATACCGCCGACTCCGACCCGCTGCTGCTGCGCGAGCACGATGCACGTCGCGCTTTCCTGCGCCGCAGCCAGCCGCTGGGTGAGCATCTGGTGCTGGACATGGGCATCGGCAAGACCTGGCACAAGACACGCCTGGACCGCTTCCAGAGCGTGCAGTCGCACCTGGGCCTGGGCTACCACTGGTAGATCCGCGATCGGTCGGCAGCGTGCGTCGCCGCCGACCCTCGACCAACCGGGATCAGCGCCACCACGCGCGCGCCAGCGCCAGCACGCCGACGGCACCGGACACCCAGCTCCACATCGGCAGGTCGCCCCAGTACCAACCCGGCGGCTGCAGCACGTACATCAACGCGGCGATGGCCAGCAGGCCGACGCCGGTGATCGCACCCACCGCGTGCTTCTGCAGGCGCTGCACGCTGGCATCGAGCGCGACCAGATCGCGCGAGCGCATCGCCAGCTCATGGCGGCCCTCCACCTGCTGGGTCAGCCAGGCGTGCACCAGGCGCGGCATGTCCGGCGCATGGGTCATGATCTCCGGCAGGCGCTTGCCGATCTCGCGCACCACCCGCCGCGGGCTGTAGCGTTCGCGCAGGATCCTGGCCAGCACCGGCTTGGCCACCGCCCAGATGTCGATCTGCGGATCCAGCTGGCGGCCGACACCCTCGATGTTCAGCAGGGTCTTCTGCAGCAGGATCAGCTGCGGCTGCAGGGTCAGCTGGTAGCGCTGCGCCACGCGGAACAGCTTCATCAATACTTCGGCCAGCGAGATCTGCGACAGCGGACGGGTGAAGTACGGCTCGCACACCGAACGCACTGCCGCCTCCAGGTCATCGATGCGTACGTTGTCCGGCATCCAGCGCGCCTGCACGTGCAGTTCGGCGATGCGGCGGTAGTCGCGGTTGAAGATGGCCATGAAGTTCTCGGCCAGGTAGTACTGATCTTCCTGCGACAGCTGGCCCATGATGCCGAAGTCCAGCGCGATGAAGCGCGGATTGGCACGGCGCGACGGATCGGTGTCGACCCAGATGTTGCCGGCGTGCGCATCGGCATGGAAGAAGTTGTCGCGGAACACCTGGGTGTAGAACACCCGCACGCCCTTGGCGGCCAGCGCCTTGCGGTCGATGCCGGCCTTGTCCAGTGCGGTGATGTCATCGGAAGGAATGCCCCACACGCGCTCCAGGGTCAGCGCGCGCTCGGCGGTATGGCTCCAGATCACTTCCGGCACGTACAGGTCGTCGCTGTTTTCCCAGAAGCGGCGCAGCACGCTGGCATTGGCGCCTTCGCGCTGCAGGTCCAGCTCGGCGGCCAGGGTGTTCTCGACTTCGGCCACCACTTCGCGCGGGCGGATCTTGTCGGCACGCGGGTGGGTGCGCTCGACCAGGGCGGCCAGCGAGTTGAGCAACGCGATGTCGGCGTCGATCTGCTTCTCGATGCCCGGGCGCAGCACCTTGACCACCACCTGGCGGCCATCGGCCAGCGTGGCCGCATGCACCTGCGCGATCGAGGCCGAGGCCAGCGGTTCGGTATCGAAGCTGGCGAACGCCTCGCTGACCGGCAGGCCCAGTGCTTCCTCGACGATGCGGCGCGCGGTATCGCCGTCGAACGGCTTGACCCGGTCCTGCAGCAGGGTCAGTTCGTTGGCCACGTCCGGCGGCACCAGGTCGCGGCGGGTGGACAGGATCTGGCCGAACTTGACGAAGATCGGGCCGAGATCCTGCAGCGCCAGGCGCAGGCGGGCGCCGCGCGACTGCGACGCGATGCTGGCCGAGGCACGCGGTACGAACGGCTTGGCCAGCCGCAGCCAGCGCTCGGCCGGCGTGCCCTGCAGCAGGTCGTCGAGGCGGTAGCGCAGGATCACCCGGCCGATGCGGCTGGCCCGCAGCACGGCCTTCATGCGGCACCCCGCAGGCGCTGCACGCGCGCGCCGAGACGCTCGACATCGTCACGCAGCACGTCCACATCATCGTGGAAGGCATCCAGTTCGGCGCGTGGCACCACGTCGCGTGATTCCTCGGTGATGAATTCGGCGGCGCTGTGGGCCAGATCGACCGCACCCTGGCGCGCATGCTGCAGGGCGCTGCGCAGGGTGTTGGCCACCTGCACGCCCAGCACGTCACCGAATACGCTGACGAACGGCTGCTGCCAGTCTGGATCGAAGCCCTTGGCCAGCTGCTGCAGGCGGCGCGCGAGTTCGGCGTCGCCGGCCACGCGTACGCGGCCCTTGCCGTTGTTGTCACCGCGCCGAGCATTGGCCAGCAGCGGCAGCTGCGCCAGCACCCCGGCCAGGCTGCTGCGCACGGCCAGGTCGGCTTCCTGCGCATCCACCGGGCCGACCCGCAGCTGGTCGCCGTCGACGCTGATGCGCATCGCCAGCGACGGCGCTTCCAGGGTCAGGTCGATGTGCCGGCCATCGAGGCTGGCCAGTGCATGGCGGGTATCCGGATCCAGCGCCAGCGCGCGGTTCAGGGCGATCTGCAGGGCGCGGCCAGCGACCGGCTTGAGGGACTTGAGCAGGGAAAGAGCCATGTGCGCATTCTACCTGCGTGGGTGGGGGGCTTGGGCCGGGCGGCCGCCCGGCACCCGCAGAGGCAACGGCAACGGCAACAGCCGAAGCAACAGCAACAGCGGGCATTCCGTGGGTTGGCGGGGTGGGTCCGGTGGGTGTCGACCTTGGTCGACACGCTAGATCCACGCCATGCGTGGATGGATTTCTGGTTCATCTGTGCCTCACGCGGGGGGCCGATGAAGGTTCATGCTATGAGACCACGCAACGCACAGGACACCTCAGCACCATGGCACGGACCCGGGTCGGCATCATCTTCGGGGGCAAGTCCTCCGAGCACGAAGTTTCGCTGCAGTCGGCGAAGAACATCCTTGATGCGCTTGATCGCGAGCGCTTCGAGCCGGTGCTGATCGGCATCGACAAGCAGGGCCAGTGGCATCTGAGCCAGCCGGACACCTTCCTGATCAACGCCGATGATCCGTCGCGCATCGCCCTGCATCGGTCCGGTACATCGCTGGCGGTGCGCCCGGGTGCGGAACAGGCGCAGCTGCAGCCCTCCGACGCGGCCAGTGCACTAGGGCAGATCGACGTCGTGCTGCCCATCGTACACGGGCCACTGGGCGAGGACGGTGCGCTGCAGGGCCTGCTGCGCATGGCCAACCTGCCCTTCGTGGGTTCGTCGGTACTGGGCTCTGCGGTGGCGATGGACAAGGACGTGACCAAGCGCCTGCTGCGCGACGCCGGGTTGCGGGTGGCGCCGTGGCTGTGCATCCGTCGCCCCCAGGCGGCGGCGGTCGATGTCGATGCGGTGATCGCGCAGCTCGGCCTGCCGCTGTTCGTGAAGCCTGCCAACCAGGGGTCATCGGTGGGCGTGAGCAAGGTCAAGGACGCGGCGGCTTTCGCCGAGGCACTCGAACTGGCATTGCGCTATGACCACAAGGTGCTGGTGGAATCGGCGGTGGTCGGCCGCGAGATCGAGTGCGCGGTGCTGGGCAACGAACACCCACAGGCCAGCCTGTGCGGCGAGGTGGTGGTACACGACGAGTTCTACGCCTACGACACCAAGTACATCAACGAAGCGGGCGCCGAAGTGGTGGTACCCGCGGATATCGATGCTGCAACCCAGGCGCGCATCCAGCAGGTCGCGCTGCAGGCCTACCAGGCGCTGGAGTGCGCGGGCATGGCGCGCGTGGACGTGTTCCTCACCGCGGGCGGCGACATCATCATCAACGAGGTCAACACGCTGCCCGGCTTCACCCGCATCAGCATGTACCCGAAGTTGTGGGGTGCCAGCGGCGTGAATTACACCACGCTGATCACGCGCCTGATCGAACTGGCGCTGGAGCGCCATGCAGCTGATCGTGGATTGCACAGCGCCGTGTAGGAGCGCTCGCTGTCTCTGTAGAGTCGAGCCATGCTCGACTGCTTTTCATGAGTCGAGCGTGGCTCGACGCTACAAAGAGGCGTGGGGGCCCCCCGGCCGGCCCCCCCCCCACAAAAACGGAGGCGCGCCGGCCCGCCCCACCCACCGGGGG
>NZ_JAWIRX010000009.1:147648-203737 GCF_036319965.1 Stenotrophomonas sp. SMYL41
CCTCTACATTGTGGTGTGCCGCCACCCGGCGGCCCCACACCGGAAAGAACAGTGCCGGCCAGCGGCCGGCACTACCCTGCGGTCTTCTAGCCGCGCTTCCGGAACATCGAGATCACCGCAAGGATCAGGAACACCACGAACAGGATCCAGGCGATGTTCGTTGCGGCCCCGGCAATGCCGGAGAACCCCAGAACGGCGGCGATGATGGCGATGACAAAGAAGATGATGGCGTAGTGCAGCATGGCGCTCCTCGCGGGTGGTCGAGCCTTGGATGGCGTGGGTCCATCCTCCCGTTCCCGCGGTGTGCAACCAGTGATGGCGATCTATGCAGCAGATGAAGCCTTCAGCCTGCGCAGCCCTTCTTCGATGCTGACCTGCGGCACATAGCCGAAATCGCGGCGGGCCGGCTCCATGCTGTACCAGTGCGGCGTGCACAGCTGCTCGGCCAGGAAGCGGGTCAGCGGCGGCTCGCCGCGCAGGCGCAGCAGCGGCCACAGCCGTTCGCAGATCGCACCGATGCGATACGCGGTCTTGAAGCTGATCGCCTTGTCCACCGTCGGCGCGCCAACCGCGGCCAGCAGCTTGTTGACCAGCTCGCGCATCGGCAGCGGCTCGCCGTTGGAGATGAAGTAGGCCTTGCCCGCACACGCAGCGCCCGGTGCCAGCGCTTCGAAAGCGAGGAAATGCGCGAGCGCGGCGTTGTCGATGTAGGTGGTATCCACCTTGTTGTTGCCGTCGCCCACCAGCCGCAGGCGGCCCTGCCGCGCACGCTCTGCCAGGCGCGGCACCAGTTGCTGGTCACCCGGGCCCCAGATCAGGCGCGGGCGCAGTGCCACCGTCGCCAGCGACGCATCGTTGGCGGCCAGCACGCGCTGTTCGGCGATTGCCTTGGTCGCCGCATACGGTGCCTGGAAGTCCTCGCCGTATGGCACCTCGTCAGCCCCCAGGCCTTCCACCGGATGCGTAGCGCGGTGGGTCACGCTGGGCGTTGAGGTGTAGACCAGGCGGCTGATGCCATGTGCACGGCAGGCCGCGATGACGTTGTCGGTGCCGACCACGTTGGCCTGGTGGTAGCTGTCATAGCTGCCCCAGGCGCCGGCCTTGGCGCCGTTGTGGAACACCGCATCGACGCCGGCCACCGCGTGCAGCACCGCCTGCGCATCGGCCAGATCGCCGCGGATCTGGCCCACGCCCATGGCCTGCAGCTGCGGGTAGTGGCTGCGGTTGAACGCCAGCACCTGGTGGCCACGTTCGACCAGCCCGCGGCACAGCGCCTGGCCAAGGAAACCACCACCACCGGTGACCAGGATCTTCATGCGCGCTTCTCCAGTTCGGCGCTGGCCCAGACGGCGAGCTTCTCGCGGCCGATCTTGGCGTTGTGACGGATATCGACGGGGAACGCCGGATGCATCAGGAAGTGCTGCAGGCCAGCCTCTGGCGCGCGGGCTGCAGCGTGCGCACGCAGCGCTTCCCGCAGCGCCGGGCTGTCTGACTGGCCGCGCTGCAGTTCCACGCACAGCACCGGCACCTGCGCACCCGCCGGACCAACACCAACCAGTGCCGTGCGCGCCACACCCGGCACGGTATTGAACACCGGCTCGACCTGTTCGGTGTACAGCGGCCCCTGTGCGGTTTCCACCCGGTGGGTCTTGCGGCCACAGAACCACAGGCGCCCGTGCGCATCGAAGTAGCCCACGTCGCCCATGCGATGGACGATGCGGGCGCTGCCATCGGCCAGCGTCTCGCGGATCTTCGCGGCGGCGGTGGCCTGCGGGCGGTTGAAGTAGCTGTCGGTGGCGGTCGGCCCGGCCACGGTGATCTCGCCCACCTCGCCGGTGGCCAGCACACGCGCCTGCGACCAGTCGGCCAACGGTGCGTCATCGATGGCGATGATGCGCACCTCGTTCGGCTCCACCACGTTGCCCACGCAGGTACCGGCGCCGGCCTCGGTGGCCGCGCGGGTACGCTCCAGCTCGCGCCCCTCCACCACCGCCACCGGCAGGCACTCGGTGGCGCCGTACGGGGTCCAGAACTGCGCATCGGCGGGCAGCAGGCTGCGGATGGTGGCGACCACGTCGGGGGGCACCGGCGCCCCTGCCGAGGTCACCCGGGTCACCGTGGGCAATGGCCGGCCATGCCGGGCCAGCACGCGCATCAGGGCTGGCGAGCCGAACAGCTGGGTCACACCGAAGCGCTGGATGGCGTCGTGCAGGCGTGCCGGGTCGGCCTGTGCCGGCCGGGTCGGGTCCATGTCCGGAATCACCGAGGTCAGGCCCAGCGCAGGGTCAAACAGGGCGAAAGGAGGGAAGGTCGGCAGGTCCACTCCGCCCGCTTCCATGCCGAACGCGCTGCCCAGCAGCTGGATCTGGCCGACGAAGTGGCGGTGGCGGTAGACCACGCCCTTGGGCACGCCGGTGGAGCCGCTGGTGAACAGGATCGCGGCCATGTCCTCGCCATCGGTGTCGGCCAGCATCGGCCCACCGTCGGCGCCGGCGCGCTCCAGCGCAGCCAGGCTGGTCCCGCCCCAGCCGAGGCGGCGGCCGACGGTGACCAGGCGGGTCGCCGAGGGCGCCCAGCGCAGCACCAACCGCGCCACATGCGCCAGAGGGATGCCGATGAACGCCTGCGGCTGCGCCTCGTCCAGGCACTGCTTCAGCGCGCGTTTGTCGATGCCCGGATCGACCAGCACCGGCACCGCGCCCAGCTTGAACAGGGCGAACATCAGCAGGAAGAACTCCGGCGACGGCCGCACCATCACCACCGTGCGCACCCCGCGGCCGATCCCGTAGCCGGCCAGGCCGGCGGCCATGGCGTCGCTGCGGGCGTCCAGCTGGCGGTAATCCAGGGTCACATCGTAGGCGGCCATGCCGTTGCCGGCGCCGCGACGGCCTGGGCAGCGGATGGCGATCTGGTCGGGCCGTTCACGCGCCAGTTCAGGCAGGCGCGCGGCAATGTTGCAGGGTCGGTTCATCCGTTCATTGTCGCCGCTTACGGAATTTCTTGCGCGGCGCTCCACTTCGTGGAAAATCCGCACCCTCGCTCCTGATTCCGACTGCCGCCCGAGGCGGCTTGCCCATGCAACATCCCTGCATGACCTGCGGCGCCTGCTGCACCCAATACCGCGTGGCCTTCCACTGGATGGAATCGGACGAGGTCACCCCCGGCGGCGTGCCGCACCAGCTGACCGAGGTGCTGGACCCGCACCGCCTGTGCATGCGCGGCACCCACTCCAAGCCGGTGCGCTGCGTGGCACTGGATGCGCAGGTCGGCGTGTACTCGCGCTGCACCATCCACCCCAACCGGCCCAGCGTGTGCCGAGAGGTGGATGCGTCGTGGGAGTACGGCAAGGCCAGCCCGCAGTGCGACAAGGCGCGCATCGCCTACGGCCTGGATCCGCTGACCCTGGCCGACTGGCGCTGGCGCGATGGCGCCGACAATGACGACGATCATCCGGACGACAACGGCAACAGCCCGTCCTCGCCGCCGCAGGCACCGATCGCTGCGTAGGGGAAGTGCCGGCCGGTGTACCGACCAACGGTCGGCACCTGCCCATTCCCTCTTCCGGTGGGTGCCGACCGTTGGTCGGCATGCCCTTCAGATCGGGTTCTTGTCCAGGAACGCGCGGATCTCCGGCACCAGCACGTCCTGCTTGTCTTCCAGCACGTAGTGCCCGGCATCCTCGAAGGCATGTACCTGGGCCTGCGGCAGCGCGGCCTGGAAGCCCTTCAGGAAGTGATGGTCGAACACGAAGTCGCGCAGGCCCCAGCCGAGGAAGGCGGGGCGGTCGGCGAACGACGGCAGTGCCTTGCCGGCGCGTTCCAGCAGCGACCACGCCTTGTCGGACGGCGACAGCGGGATGTCCTGCATGAAACGGATGGTGCTGATGCGGTTGGCCCAGCTGTTGTACGGCGACACGTAGGCGCGGCGCACGTCGGCCGGCATCCTGCGCTCCACGCCCAGCCACGAGGCGCCGGACGAGAACGCGTTGAAGGTGCGGATGATCCACTCGCCGATCTTCCAGTGGCGGCCCAGCGCGATCTGCCACGGCATCTTCTTCGCCGCCGGCATCGGGAAGGCGGCGGTGTTGAGCACCACCAGGCGCTTGACCTGGTCGTGGTGCGACAGCGCCCAGCCGAAGCCGATCATGCCGCCCCAGTCGTGCACGGCCAAGGTCACCGGGCCGGCGATGCCCAGGTGCTTCAGCAGCGCGTCGAGATCGTCCACGCGCGACTGCAGCGTGTACTCGTAGCGGCTGTCATCGGGCTTGTCCGACAGGCCCATGCCGATGTGGTCCGGCACGATGCAGCGGTACGTGTCCGACAGGCCGGCCACCAGCGTGCGCCAGTAATAGCTCCACGACGGGTTGCCGTGCACCATCACCACCACGTCGCCGTCGCGCGGGCCTTCGTCGAGATAGTTCATCGACAGGCCGGGGCGGACCTCGAAGCGCTGCGGGTGGGCGGGGTAACCGGGAAGCTGGGACATCGGATCGCACCTGTAGAAAGGGCCGGTAGAACCGGCCCTTGGACACTTGGAAAAATCATCGCTGTCCGTCGCGAGCGATTGACCAGGCAATCACACAGCAGGTCAGCGGTGACTTTCTTACCAGACTACTTCAGCCATCGAGCAGTTCAGGCCCGAGCCGATGCCGAGCAGCGCGATGCGATCGCCCTTCTTCAGCTTGCCCAGCTGCTTGAGCTTGCTCAGCACGATCGGCACCGAGGCCGGGCCGATGTTGCCGTGCTCGCCGAAGATGGTCATGACCTTCTTCGGGTCGATGCCGAAGTTCTTGATGAACGCCGCGGTGTGCGGCTGGCTGACCTGGTGGATCACGAACTGGTCCAGCTCTTCCACGGCCCAGCCCAAGGCGATCTTGGCGGCGGTGAAGGTCTTCTGCGCCAGCTTGATGCCTTCGATCAGCAGCAGGCGGGTATCGGTGACCATGCGGTCCAGGTTGCCCAGGCACAGCTGGTTCCACTCGGTGGCCGAGCGGGTCACGCCGCCCTTGTAGCGCGGCGCATCCGGCACCAGTTCCGAGCGCGCCATCACCATCGCGGCGGCACCCGATCCGGTGGTCAGGGCGGCCAGCTCGTTGCGGAAGTCGTCGGCGGTGACGTCCGGGGCGGTCATGCGCTCCAGGGTCTTCTCGTACACCAGGTTGGCGGTCTCGCCATCCACCACCAGCGCATAGTCGATGTCGCCACGCTCGATCATGCGCGCCGCGATATCCATGCCATTGATGAAGGCCAGGCAGGCATTGGCAACGTCGAAGGTCATGCACTCGTCGCTGACGCCCAGGTTGCCGGACACGATGGAGGCCGTGGACGGCTCCAGGTAGTCGCGGCTGACCGAGGTGTTGACCAGCAGGCCCACCTGCGTCGCATCGATGCCTGCGTCTTCCAGCGCCTTGCGGCCGGCCATGGTGGCGGCATCGGACGCCAGCACGCCGTTGTCCCACAGGCGGCGGGCGTGGATGCCGGCGATATCGCCGAGCACGTCGGTACGGATACCGAGGCGATCCAACGTCGGCTGCAGCCGCTCATTGATTTCCTTGGTCGTCAGCGTATGCGGCGCATCAACGTGTGCCAGGCCGGCGATCGAGACATTCTTGAAGAGCATCGAGGTTAGCGCCAAGGCTCAGGCAAAAGGGGGCGCTATTCTATAACCCCCGGGGCCTTCACCGCATCTTTACGAATTCAGGCTTGGCCGTATGGTGAAGCGTTCAGCGCGGCGGGCACTGGTAGGCAGCGAAGCGCTGGCTGCCATCAGCGGGGGCCGCGGCGGCCTGCACGGCATTGGCCCCGGCGCTCGGGGCTTCGTTGCGTGCCAGGGTTTCCAGCTCTTCCTGTACGCGCAGCGGGTTGCGGTTGTAGAAGCCGACCTTGCTCTTCACGCTAACCACGACCTCGCCCTTGGCGATGCAGCCGGCCGGAACCGGGCCTGCCGGCAGCACGCGGGTCGCCTTGCCGGCCGGTTCGATCGGCACCCAGGTACAGGCAGTGACGGTGAGCAGCAGGGAGGAAAGCAGCAGAACGCGCATGGGCAGATCCTGGAAGGGTATGGGGGGATTCTGCCTGAACAGCCTGAATCGAGGGTAGCCCGGCAGGGGTCGGATCCCCCACAGGGGGCTCTGACCCCAGTGCACGACGGGGTCGGATCCCTCCCGATGGGAGGGATCCGACCCCTGGCCGGGTAGTGCCTTATTTCTTCACCCGGGTGCCCGCGGCGGGGAGCACCGGCCCCGCGCCCCGGTCGATCACCGTCACCTCGCCCAGGTTCAGCGCACGCACGGCCGCTTCGGTCTGCTTGAGGTCACCCACCACCACCCAGGTCAGGGCCTGCGGCTTGATCTCGGCAGCGGCCTGCTGCACCTGCGCCGGGGTCATCGCCTCGATCTCGGCCTTGCGGCGCAGCACGTAGTCGTCCGGGCGCTTGAACTGCACGATCGAACCGATGGTCGACGCCACCGCGCTGGCGGTCTCGTAGGCACCGGGCAGGCTGAGGGTCTGGATGTTGCGGATGCGATTGATCTCCGCAGCAGTGGCCGGTTTGCTGCCATCGGCGAATGCAGAGATTTCCTTGCGCATTTCCGCCATCGCCGGCCCGGTCTTGTCGATCTGCACCGGTGCGCTGGCCATCCACGGGCGCTGGCCCACCGAGTTGATCGCGCTGCTGCGTGCACCATACGACCAGTGCTTGTCCTCGCGCAGGTTCATGTTCAGGCGCGAGGTGAAGTCACCGCCGATCACGCCGTTGGCGATGTCAAAGCGGGTCGAGCTGGTGGCACTGGACGGCGCCACCACCTGGCCGGCGAACAGGTTGGCCTGCACCGCGCCCGGCTGGTCGATCAGGAACACGCGCGGGCCCTTCGGCAATGCGACGTCGGTGGCGGCCTTCACCTGCGGGGCATCGCCCGCAGCCTTCCAGTCGCCCAGCTGCTTGTCCAGCAGCGGCACGATCTCAGCCAGGGTGGTGTCACCGACCACGATCAGGGTGCCGTTCTGCGGGCGCAGCCAGTCGTGGTGGAAGTCGACCAGGTCCTCACGGGTCAGGCCGCTGATCGCCGCCTCGTCGCCGCTGCCGGTGAACGGAATCGCATACGGGTGGCCCTTGCCGTACAGCAGCGGCGGCAGCACGCGCATCGCCACCGCACCCGGGTTGACCTTCTCCTGCTGGATGCCGGCGATCCAGCTCGCCTTGACCCGGTCGATCTCGCCCTGCTCGAAGCGCGGCTCGCGCAGCAGGTCGCGGTACAGCGCCAGCGACGGTGCCAGGTTTTCCTTCAGTGCCGACAGGTCCACGCTCATCGAGTCCAGGCCGGCCGAGGCATCCAGGCTGGCGCCCAGTGCATCAGCGGCATCGGCGAAGGCCAGCGAGCCGAGCTTGCCGGCGCCTTCGGTCATCAGGCTCATGGTGAAGTTGGCGGTGCCCGGCTTGCGGCCCTGGTCGGCGCTGAAGCCGCCCGGGAACTGGTAGCTGAACTGCACCACCGGAATCTCGTGGCGCTCGGCCAGGATCACCTGGGTGCCGTTCTTCAGCGTGGCGCGCTGCAGCGCGGGGAATTTCAGCTGCGGGAACTCGCGGGTCTGCGGCACGCCGGCCTTGCGGTCGACCTGCTCCGGCAGGGTGCTGTACTTGGGGTCCACCGCCGGCACGGTGAACGGCTTCGGCGCCTGGCTCGGGTCTTCCTTCAGCGCCACACGCTCACCCGGTGCGATCACCAGGGTGTGGCTGCCCTTGTCCAGCCACTGCGCACCCAGCCGGCTCAGATCGGCGGCACTGGCCTTCTCGATGTTGGCCAGCGAGGTGCGGAAGCAGCCCGGGTCGCCGGTGAACACTGCGCACTCGGCCAGCGCATCGGCCTTGCCGCCGAAGCCACCGATGCGCTCGATGCCACGGATGAAGCCGGCGCGGGCGCCGGTCTTGGCACGCTCCAGCTCGGCCGCGGTCGGGCCCTGCTTGATCAGGCGATCCAGTTCCTCGTCGATGATCTTCTCGACCTTGGCCGGGTCCTGGCCCTGCTTGACCGTCGCCATGATCACGAAGTTCGAACCCAGCTGCGACGTCGACAGGCCCGACGCGATGCTGTCCACCAGCTTGTCCTGGTGCTGCAGGCGCTGGCTCAGGCGCGAGGACTTGGCACCGCCCAGTACCTGCGCGAACAGCTGCAGCTGATCGACATCGGTGGTGCCGACCTGCGGCACGTTCCAGGCGCGGTAGATGCGCGCCTGCGGCACCTTGTCGGTCATCGTCTCGCGCGTGTCGGCGCTGCGCTTGGCCACGTTCACGGCCGGCTGCGCCATGGTCGGGCCGGCCGGAATGCTGCCGAAGTACCTGCCGACCTTTTCCTTGGCGGTGGCCACGTCGATGTCGCCGGCCAGCACCAGCACCGCGTTGTTCGGGCCGTACCAGGTGCGGAACCAGGTCTTCACGTCATCCAGCGACGCCGCGTTCAGATCGTTCATCGAACCGATCACGCCGTGGTGGTACGGGTGGCCTACCGGGTACAGCGCCTTGTTGAGCTGGTCCCAGGCCTGGCCGTAGGGCTGGTTCTCGCCCTGGCGCTTCTCGTTCTGCACCACGCCACGCTGCTCGTCCAGCGCCGCCTGGTCGATCGCACCGACCAGGTGACCCATGCGGTCCGACTCCATCCACAGCGCCATGTCCAGCGCGGTGGTGGGCACGTTCTCGAAGTAGTTGGTGCGGTCGGTATTGGTGGTGCCGTTCTGGTTGGTGGCACCGACCTGCTTGAACGGTTCGAAGAATTCGCCGTCGTGGTTTTCGCTGCCCTGGAACATCAGGTGCTCGAACAGGTGCGCAAAGCCGGTACGGCCGGCCGGTTCGTCCTTGCTGCCCACGTGGTACCAGACGTTGACCGCGACGATCGGCGCCTTGCGATCGGTATGCACGATCACGCGCAGGCCGTTGGGCAGGGTGAACTGCTCGTACGGGATATCGACCTTGGCCGGTGCCGCCGGCTTGGCGGCAAGCGCGGAGGTGGGCGCAAGCGTGCCCAGGGCGGTGCTGAGGGCGACGGCCAGCAGTGCAGCGCGCGGGCGAAGGGCGAGAGACATATCCGGATCCTTGGTCACATAGGTGAACCCCGATCCTAGCCTGCGCAGGCAACGGCAGGAATCGGTCGCCAGTCACTGGGGGTGTTTGCCCTGGAGGCCATCCGGCCCGGCCCATCCGCAGGGCCTGAACCGTCACATGCGCCGACTGAAAGCGTCCGGACAGTGTCCGCGGCAGATCGAATGGACAGGTGTCCGCCCACCGGACACTTTCCGATTACCAGAAAACCCTTGTAAATCAATAGCTAAAAGTTGGCACGGGGATTGCTTGGTACTTCCTGCGCCAAGAAGGGCTTCAGACAAAAGCTGACTGAAGACTGAACAGATGCAGGAAATCGAAAATTCTCCTTGCATCCCCAGAATTGGTGTACTACCTTACTACCACACCACTGATCACCAACACTAAACAGGCCCCGTCATGAACGCCAAGACCATTGCCATCGCCATCGCCCTGATCGCCGGCACCGCGGTTGTTTCGTCGGTGCAGGCCTCCGAATCCATCAAGACCCTGTCCACCGTGCAGGTTCGCCCGGCCGCCGACCAGCTGGCCCAGCAGGCCTGGGAACAGGCCAGCGGCATCCCCACCCTGGCCACCGTGGAAGTGCGTCCGAGCGCCGACCAGCTGGCCGAGCGCAGCGGCTACGTCGCCACCCCGGTCGCCGCCGCGATGCCGATCACCACCCTGGCCTCGGTGGAAGTGCGCCCGAGCCTGGAACAGCGCGTCGCCCTGGCCGCCGAACTGGAAGCCCAGCGCTACGCTGCGACCCTGGCTGCCGCCGCCACCAACGTCGCCAACTCGGTCATCACCAACCTGCCGGCCCTGCAGGTGCGTCCGAGCGCCGCCGACCTGCAGGCCCTGGCCACCGGAACCGCCCAGGTCCTGCTGCGCCCGTAAGCGGTGCCGCCCTGCCCCGTGCAGGGCGTGCGCCGTAAGGGCGGCGGTCGTCGCAGGTACACTGCGCCGATGAATGCCGCGCCCCAGTTCCACGTGATCCTGTTCCAACCGGAAATCCCGCCCAACACGGGCAATGTGATCCGGCTCTGCGCCAACACCGGCGCGCAGCTGCACCTGGTCGAGCCGCTCGGCTTCGCACTGGAAGACAAGCAGCTCAAGCGCGCCGGCCTGGACTACCACGAGTATTCGCGCCTGCAGGTGCACCCCGACCTGGACACCGCGCTGGCGCGGATCGCACCGAAGCGGTTGTTCGCCCTGAGTACGCGTGCCAGCGTCCGCTATGACAGCGTGGCGTTCGAAGACGGTGATGCCTTCCTGTTCGGCCCGGAAAGCCGCGGCCTGCCGCAGGACGTGCTCGATGCATTGCCCGATGGCCGCCGCCTGCGCCTGCCGATGCGGCCGGACAACCGCAGCCTCAATCTTTCCAACACCGTTGCCGTGGTGATGTACGAAGCGTGGCGCCAGCACGGCTTTGCCGGCGGGGCGTAAACCGCCTCAGGTGGGGTGTGAACCGCTGCTGGTGGGTATGACCTGCTTCTGGTGGCTGTGAATCGCTCCTGGTGGGTGCGGACCTTGGTCCGCACCGATGCCCGGTCGCGCGCTGAAGGAATGTGCCAACCAAGGTTGGCACCCACCAAGGGCAGGTCCAGGCGGCCACCGAGAACCTCTGATGGCTGTGAACCACTCCTGGTGGGTGCGGACCTTGGTCCGCACCGATGCCTGGTCGTGCACTGAAGGAATGTGCCAACCAAGGTTGGCACCCACCAAGGGCAGGTCCAGGCGGCCACGGAGAACCTCTGATGGCTGTGAATCGCTCCTGGTGGGTGCGGACCTTGGTCCGCACCGATGCCTGGTCGTGCACTGAAGGAATGTGCCAACCAAGGTTGGCACCCACCAAGGGCAGGTCCAGGCCGCCACCGAGAACCTCTGATGGCTGTGAACCACCCCTGGTGGGTGCGGACCTTGGTCCGCACAAATACCCGGTCGCGCGCTGAAGGAATGTGCCAACCAAGGTTGGCACCCACCAGAACCAGGCTTCAGAACGCGTTGATGCCGGTCAGCTCACGGCCGATCACCAGCTGGTGCACGGTCTCGGTGCCTTCATAGGTGATCACCGACTCCAGGTTCAGCGCATGCCGGATCGCCACGTGTTCGGTGGTGATGCCAGCCCCACCGAGCAGGTCGCGACACTCGCGGGCGATGTCGATCGCCATGCGGCAGTTGTTCCACTTGGCCAGGCTGACCTGCTGCGGCTGCAGCTGGCCGGCTTCCTTCAACCGGCCCAGCTGCAGCGCCAGCAGCTGTGCGGTGGTGATGCGGCGGGCCATCTCCGCCAGCTTGATCTGCGCGCTCTGGGTCGCGGCCAGCGGGCGACCAAACAGCACGCGCTCCTTGGCATAGCCCAGCGCTTCATCCAGGCAGGCAATCGCCGCACCGATCGGGCCCCAGCTGATGCCATAGCGCGCCTGGGTCAGGCAACCCAGCGGCCCCTTCAGGCCCTTCACGTTCGGCAGGCGATGGCTGTCGGGCACGCGCACGTCGTCGAAGTACAGCGCACCGGTCAGCGACGCACGCAGGCTCATCTTGTGCTTGATTTCCTGCGTGGTGAAGCCGGCCATGCCCTTCTCCAGCACGAAGCCCTGGATGCCGTCTTCGGTCTGCGCCCAGACGATGGCCAGGTCGGCCACCGGGCCGCTGGTGATCCACATCTTGCTGCCGCTGATGCGCCAGTCGCTGCCGTCGCGCACCGCGCGGGTCTTCATGCTGGCCGGATCGGAACCGCCGTGGGCCTCGGTCAGGCCGAAGCAACCGATCAGTTCACCGCGCGCCATCGCCGGCAGCCACTGCTGGCGCTGCTCCTCGCTGCCATAGGCGTAGATCGGGTACATGCACAGCGAGCTCTGCACCGAGACGAAGCTGCGCAGGCCTGAATCGCCGCGCTCCAGCTCCTGGCAGATCAGGCCGTAGCTGACCGCACCGAGGCCGCCGCCGCCGTATTCGGCCGGCAGGGTCGCGCCGAGCAGGCCCAACGAGGCGATCTCCGGCACCAGCTCCTCGGGAAAACGCGCCTGGTCGAAAGCATCGCCGATGATCGGCAGCACGCGCTCGTTGGTGAAGCGGGCGACGCTTTCCTGCACCGCGCGCTCTTCCTCGTTGAGCAGGGAACGGACATCGAACAGATCGTACGGATGCAAAGCCATGGCACTCACACGCAGTCAGGACCCGACCATTGTCGGTCATCCGGGCAGAGCGTGCCGGCCAGGGTCGGCACCCACCAGAGCGGCGGCGCTACGCTGCATTGCAGCAATCCGGGTGTGAACATCGGCGATCTAGCTCGATCACGCGCGGCCCGGTACCCTGACACATTCAAACAACCGTTTCGCCCGTGGCTGCACGCGCGATTCCCAGGCACCGCCGGTGGCCCCGATGCCGGCCCTACCCACGAGTCATGCAATCGATGAGCGCTGAAGCCAACGCCCTGCCCCCGCGTGAAGTAATGGAGTTCGACGTGGTGATCGTCGGCGCCGGCCCCGCCGGCCTGGCCACCGCGATCCGCCTGCGCCAGCGCGCGATCGAAGCCGGCCGCGAACTTTCGGTGTGCGTGCTGGAAAAAGGCTCAGAGCCGGGCGCACACGTGCTGTCCGGCGCGGTGATGGACCCGCGCGCGCTGACCGAACTGTTCCCGGACTGGGCCGAGCGCGGCGCACCGCTGAAGCAGAAAGTCACCCGCGACGAATTCCTGTTCCTCAGCGAAACCGGCGCGCGCAGCACGCCCCATGCGCTGCTGCCGGAGTGCTTCCACAATGAAGGCAACTACATCATCAGCCTGGGGGAAGTGACCCGCTGGCTGGCGCAGCAGGCCGAGGCGCTGGAAGTGGCGATCTTCCCCGGCTTTGCGGCCGCCGAGGTGCTGTACGGCGACAACGGTGAAGTGATCGGCGTGGCCACCGGCGACATGGGCATCGAGAAGGACGGCAGCATCGGCCCGGCCTTCGAGCGCGGCATGGCGCTGCACGCGAAATACACGATCTTCGCCGAAGGCGCGCGCGGCCACCTCGGCCGCCAGCTGATCGCCCGCTACAAGCTCGACGAAGGCAAGGACCCGCAGGCCTACGGCATCGGCATCAAGGAACTGTGGCAGATCGACCCGGCCAGGCATGAGCCGGGCCTGGTGGTGCATGCGGCCGGCTGGCCGCTGGACAGCGACACCTACGGCGGTGCGTTCCTGTACCACGCCGACGGTGGCAAGGTCGCCATCGGCTACGTGGTCGGCCTGGACTACAGGAACCCATGGCTGAGCCCGTTCGAAGAGTTCCAGCGCTTCAAGACCCATCCGTCGATCCGCAAGCACCTGGAAGGCGGCACCCGCATCGGCTACGGCGCGCGTGCGATCACCGCCGGTGGCCTGCTGTCGCTGCCGAAGACGGTGTTCCCCGGTGGCGCGCTGGTCGGCTGCGAAGCCGGCTACCTCAACGCCAGCCGCATCAAGGGCAGCCACGCCGCGATCAAGACCGGCATGCTGTGCGCCGACGCGGCGTTCGATGCGTTGGCCGCCGATCGCCAGCACGATGAACTGAGCGCCTACCCGAAGGCCTTCGAAGCCAGCTGGCTGTTCACCGAACTGCAGCAGGCCAAGAACTTCAAGCAGTGGTTCAAGAAGGGCCAGACCGTGGCCACCCTGATGACCGGCGTGGAGCAGTGGCTGCTGCCAAAGCTGGGCGTGCGCAACCCGCCGTGGACCCTGCACCGCACGCAGCCGGACCATGCCTGCCTGGAACCGGCGGCCAAGCACACCCGCATCGCCTACCCGAAGCCGGATGGCGTGCTGACCTTCGACCGCCTCAGCTCGGTGTTCCTGAGCAGCACCAACCACGACGAGAACCAGCCCAGCCACCTGACGCTGAAAGACCCCAGCATTCCGGTGAAGGTCAACCTGGCCGAGTACGCGGGCCCGGAAGCACGCTACTGCCCGGCCGGCGTATACGAGTTCGTTGGCGAAGCCGACAACGCGCGCCTGCAGATCAACGCGCAGAACTGCGTGCACTGCAAGACCTGCGACATCAAGGATCCGACCCAGAACATCGTATGGGTGACCCCGCAGGGCGGCGGTGGCCCGAACTACTCGGGTATGTGATCGCCCGGGGCTGCGACCGCCGGTCGCAGCCCGGCCGCTGCACCTCACCGCTATCCTGCCCGCCCATGCGTGCCTCCCGCCTGCTCATCACCATTGCCGTGGCCCTGCTTGCCACGGCCTGCCAGCGCCCGCCTGCGGTCCCGGCCACGCCCGAACAGGCGCACCAGCAGGCCATGCAGCTTGCGTTCGAATTGTGTGCCGGCTGCCACACCGTGCAGCCCGGTGGCATCCACCGCTTCGGGCCGAACCTGCACGGCGTGATCGGCCGCCGCGCCGGCAGCCTGCCCGACTACGGCTATTCCGAGGGCATGCGCCGGGCAGACATCACCTGGACCGCGCAGACGCTGGATACCTTCCTGCAGTCACCGACGCACCTGGTGCCGGGCACGCGCATGTACAACGCCTTCCCCAGCGCAGAACGCCGCGCGCTGGTGATCGCCTACCTGCAGCAGCAGTCGGCTCAGTGAGCCAACCGCTGCAGCTGATGCTGCAGCTGTGCCACGAATGCCGTTACGGCGGCGAACAACGGCGCCGGGTCGGTCTCCGCCGCATCCTGAAGGCGCTCGACCAGGGCATTGGCCTGCCCGGCCAATGCCGTCGCCCCGACCGCCCCCAGGCCGCCCGCCTGGCGATGCAGGTGCAGCGCCGCCGCCTCGCGGTCGCCGGCCTGCACGGCGCGCTGCACGGCCGCCAGATCGCTCTCGCTGGCCTGCAACAGGCTGTCGCGCAGCTGCTCGGCCACCGCGCGGGAACCGTAGCGCTGCTGCAGGGCGGCCAGGTCAGGCAATGCTTCACCGTCATCGGCGGCAACCTCCGGCGCCGGCACGTCGAATGACTGGCCCTGGGCCTGCGGCAGCCAGCGCAGCAGCGCGGCACGCAGTGTGGCCAGTGACAGCGGCTTGGCCAGTATTTCATCCATGCCGGCCTCGCGGCAGCGGCGCGCATCGTCGTCCAGCACGCTGGCGGTCAGCGCCAGCACCGTCAGCCGCGGCTGGCCGGTGCGGCCCTCGCGTTCGCGCAGCAGGCGGGTGAAGCCAAATCCATCGAGTACCGGCATGCGGCAGTCGGTGATCACCAGGTCGAAGCTCTCCGACGACAAGCGGTCCAGCGCCTGCTGGCCATCGCCCAGCAGGACATGGGGCACGCCCAGCTGCTGCAGCCGCCACGCCATCATCGCCTGGTTGGTCGGGTGATCCTCGATCACCAGCACCCGCGCCTGGCGCAGCGCGGCGGGCAGCAGCGCTGTCTGCTCCTGCTCGTCCAGCAGCGCCGCTGCGTCCTCACTGCCGGCCTCCACCAGCGATACCCGCACTTCGGCGCGGGTTCCTTCGCCCAGCGTGCTGTGCAGGGCCAGTTCGCCCTGCATCATCTGCACCAGCCGCTGGCAGATGCTCAGACCCAGGCCGGTGCCTCCGTGGTCACGCTGGATGTAGGCCCCGGCCTGCATGAAGGGCGCGAACAGGTGCTGCAGTTGTTCCGGCGCGATGCCGATGCCGGTGTCGGTGACGCTCAGGCACAGCGGTTGCACGCCGTCTTCGCTGGTCGGCCCCAGCACCTCCAGCTGCAGGCGCACCTCGCCCTGTGCGGTGAACTTGATGGCGTTGCTGAGCAGGTTGAACACGATCTGGCGCAGCCGAACGCCATCCACTTCGTGGGCAGGCGCCAGCAGTGGGTCGATCTGCACATGCAGCGCCAGGCCACGCGCGCTGGCCTGGGCAGACAGCAGGCGGCACACGCTTTCCAGCAGCGGCCGCAGTGGTTGCGGCACCGGTTCCAGGCGCAACGCCCCTGCTTCCAGCCGCGAGTAGTCGAGGATGTCGTCGAGGATCTGCCGCAGCATCTGTGCCGAATCCTCGATCACGCCGAGGATGCGCTGCTGTTCGCTGTCCAACGGTGAGTGCGCCAGCACCTCCAGCATGCCCAGCACGCCACTCATCGGCGTGCGGATCTCGTGGCTCATCGTGGCCAGGAAACGCGATTTGGCCTCGGCGGCCTGCTCGGCATCCGCCTTCGCCGCCGTCAGGGCGTCGGCCTGCATCCGGGCCTCGCTCACATCCACCCAGTAACCGCTCCAGATCACCGCGCCCTCTTCGGCGGCGTAGGGATGGGCCTGGCTGCGCACCCAGCGCGTGCCTTCCCCATCGGTGCGCAGGCGGAACTCCAGGATCAACGGCGCGAACTGGCGCGCGGCCTGCTCGATGGCGTGCAGGATGTGTGCGCGATCCTCTTCCTCGATGCGTTCGAGCAACAGCCTCGCATCCTGTTCGGCCTGCTGCCGGGTGATACCGAACAACGCAGGCAGATCGCCGGCGATGAACGGGAAGCTGAGCGTGCCATCGGCGTCGCGGCGCGCCTGGTACACCACTGCGGGCAGGTTGTCGGTCACCTCGGCCAGACGCTGCTCCAGCTGGCGGCGTCCTGCCACCTCACGGCGCAGCCGCCAATGGCCGACGCCATGCACCAGCAGCGCGGTCAGCAATACCAGCAGCACCGGCACGCCCCACCGCAGCAGATTGCTCCAGTCGACGCCGCTGCGGTGTTCCACCGCCAGCCAGGCGCTGCGCAGCGCTTCGCGCTTGCGTGGAGTCATCTGCAGCAGCAGGCGATCGAAGGTGGTGGCCAATGCTGCGTGCCGGCGATCCACCGCCAATGCCAGCTGGTCATTGAAGCCGGCCGGCGCCGCCACCTGCAGCCGCGCCGGGAAACGGCTGCGCAGCAGGCGATCGACCAACGCAAGATTGCCGACATAGGCATCGGCTTCGCCATCGAGCAGGCGTTGCAACGCCTGCTCGGCGCTGCGCGCGGCGATGATCCGGGCCTGCGGTGCCTGCTGCAGCACGTAGCGGCGCAGGCGCTCCGGGTCGGAGAGCAGCACGCGCTTCCCCTGCAGATCGGCCAGTCCCAGCAGCGCCGCACCATCATTTCTGTTGACGATCACGTTCGGCACGCTGATGAAGGGCTGGCTGAACACCCAATCCGGGTCCAGGTAGCGTGAATCGGCGGGCATGCCCATCACTGCCTGCAGTTCGCCGCGGCGGGCCTTCTCACGCACCTCGTACCAGTCGTGACTGTTCTCGATCTGCAGGTTGGCGCCAGCCTGCATCAAGCGCTGCAGGTACTCGCTGGCCAGTCCACTGGGCCGGCCATCCTCACCGATGAACGACAGCGGCGCGGCATTCGGCGCAAAGCCGATCTTCAACGGCTGCTCCAGCACTCGCTTCTCGGCCTGGCTCAACGCCAGCTGCGCCGATGCCGACCAATGCGGAGGGGGCAGCCAGCGTTGTGCCAGCGCATCGCGCTGGGCCTGGCTGGTGGCAGCCAGCGCCAGGTCCAGCGCTTCCGCCAGGGGTTGTTTGCCGTTGGGGATGCCGAAATGCAGCCGTTCGGGTGGAAGATCGCTCGGGCGCAGCAGCGCCACGCCCAGCACGCGCCGGCTGGCGATCAGTTCAGTGGCGACGAAGGCATTGCCGATGTAGACATCGGCCTTGTCGTCTCTGACCATCTGCAACGCCGTCAACGTGTCGTTTGCGACAAGCTGGCGGGCACGCGGGAAACGGGCACGCACCTGAGGACCGGTCAGGAAATCCTGCTCGATCACCACGCGCAGGCCATCCAGGTCGGGGATCTCGGACGCGCGAAGATCGGCCGGTCGTCCCACCAGCGCCAGCGGCGCTTCGGCATACGCAGCGGTATAGACCATGCAGCGGGTGCGGTCGGCACTGAGACCGACATTCATGACCACGTCAATCTCGCCACGACATGTCGCATCCAGCACGGAAGTCCAGTCCGGATAGCGACGCATCTCGACCTTCACGCCGAGCTGGCGAGCAAGATGCGACAGGTAATCCGGTCCCAGCCCAACCTGCTGGCCGTCACGAAGAGACTCGAAGGGGGGCCAGCCGCTGTCATACTGCCCGACAACGATGGTCGGATGCGCCACCAGGTATTCGCGCTGCAACGGGCTGAGCGGCAGCAGGCCAGGGGCCGGCTGTGCCTGGGCCACGGGCAGGGCCAGCACCGCCAGCAGCAGGAGCAGCCCGCGAACAGCCCACCTACGCATCTGCGTCAATCTCCTAGAATCCTGCCAGGGACCGCGATGGTCGCGGCCCGGCGTGCCCGATGGCCATACTAGAGCATGAGCTTGCGCATCATCATCGCAGACGATCATCCCGTGGTCCGTATCGGTACCCGCGCCGTCATCGAGTCGAGCGGCGTGGGCCGCGTGGTCGGCGAGGCCGACAGTGCGCAGGCGCTGATGGCCCTGCTCGGCAGCCAGCCCTGCGACCTGCTGGTGACCGACTACTCCATGCCGGGCAGTCCACAGGCCGACGGCTTCGCCATGATCGGCATGATCCGCCGCCGCCATCCCGACCTGCCAGTGCTGATGCTCAGCGTCTCCAACAACCTGGCAATCCTGCGCATGGTGCTCGACAGCGGGGTACTCGGCCTGGTCGACAAGAGTTCGTCGATGGACGAACTGCCGCAGGCCATCCAGTCGGTCTACCGCGGCCAGCCCTACATCAGCCGCAGCCTGCGCGAGCGGGTGGACGCGGCCGGCAGCTGGCGCATGCGCGAGGGCGACGGCAAGCCGTTGTCACCACGCGAAGTGGAGGTGCTGCGACTGCTCGGCACCGGCATGACGGTGAAGGAGATCTCGCTGCAACTGCACAAGAGCGTCAGCACCATCAGCCGGCAGAAGGGCGACGCCATGCTCAAACTGGGGCTGAAGGGTGACGCCGAATTGTTCGACTATCTGCGTGACGGCAAGATCTGAGACGCACCGCACATAACCTCCCCGCCCGTCGCGCCCCTCTTTGACGGCCTGCGGATCTGTGCCAAGATGGGTGGGCATGAGTTCTCAATGCGAGGTCGAAGGAATCGACCGGCTCATGTCCTCGCTCCCGTCCCTGGTGGATGGGGTGCGGCTTCCTGCCGGCCGTCTGGCCCGGCAACGCTGACCATGGAGAGGCGCATGCAGTCCCCCCCCAAGCTACGTTGGACCCTGCCGTTGCGGCCCCTGCGCGCCTTCGCGGCGTGCCTGCTCGTCTCTCTTTCCGCTGCCGCCTGCAGCGCCGCCGATCCGGCCCCCTCGTCCTCCCAGCCTGCGCCTGCGCAGGCTGCCAAAGCGCCCCGACAGGATGTTGCCCCGATGCAGAACCGCTCTCCCGATGCCGCCGTCACCCCGCCCGACGCACCGACCGTGATGTATTTCATCTACCAGGTGGATGGCGATGGTGCGACGTCCTATGAGGTCCAGAACGGCAGCGTGGCGACCTTCTGGTTCGGCCACGCCTTCACCCTGGACGGCACTACCTACTACACCGGTTTTTCCTGGGATACCCGCGAGCACTACGGCAAGCCGGGCGAACAGCAGCCGGCCGGCCCCGACGACCGCGCCAATCTGGCCGAAGCCACCTTCGTGCTGGCCGGCAGCGACGCCAGGAAGCCGTGGAAGTTCCGTGGCCAGGAGTGGACCATCGGTGCGCTCGGTGCCTACGACAAGGCCGATGACGTTGATACCCGGCGCAAGCCGATCGAACACCGCACCGCCGACGGCCGCCTGCTGCTGGCAGTGCCGACCAGCAGCTTCGACCGCGGCGTCAGCAGCAGCGGCTACGCCCTGCTGCTGTTCAACCCCAAGCGCAGCGAGGACGACCTCGACAGCAAGGTCTGGCGTTACGTCGGCTCGGTGCGCACCGGGGAAGACAACAGCGCGGCCTGCGACGATGGCAACGTGATGCCGTGCACCGACAGCGATGGCGAACTGGCCTTCGTGGCCGGCAGCAATGGCCTGCCGCAGCTGACCGTGACTTTCAAGGGCACCACCATCGAAGGCCCCGGCAAGACCCGCACGCTGGGTGCCGGCGACACCGTGCACTACACCTTCGACAGCGCGACCCAGCAGTACGTCGCACCCTGATTGCACCCGCCACACGCGGGTTCCCTGTTGACCGACATGTTCTTGACTCACGGATGAGTCCGGTTGGCGATTCGCGGCATCGGCCGCTCCATCAACCCCGAGGAAAACGTCATGGCACAGCATGACTACAGCAAAAAGGAAGTCCTGGACATCGTCGAGCAGGTCGCCAGGCAGAAGGGCATCCCCGTGGATGACTTCATGCGTTTCGCGCACATCGAGACCGGTGGCACCTTCAACGAGCGCGCCCACAACACCTCGACCGGGGCCAAGGGCCTGTTCCAGTTCGTGCCCGGCTCGGCCCGCCAGTACCACCTGACCGGCCACGAGTTCGACCCGACCCGCAACACCGAAGCCGCCGCGCAGATGTACCAGGACAACCTGGGCTCGATGGCGCGCCGCAATGAGCGCACCGGCCACCCGTACCTGTCCGGCGGCGACACGCCGACCGGCCTGGACCTGTACCTGGCCCACCAGCAGGGTAGCGCCGGCTATGGCTCGGTGCAGACCGCGATCGCCACCGGCACCTTCGGCGTGGTCCGCAACGGCCATGGCGAAGAGATCAACATGCGCCGCAACGTGCTCAACCAGATCGGCTCCGATGCCAAGGCACTGACCGGCCATACCCTGGCCGAAATGCGTGGCATGAACGACGGCGACCTGGCGCGGACCTTCTCCAGCTACTACATCCACAAGTACGCAGCGATCAGCATCCCGGAAAAGCACATCGCACCGCAGACCGTGGCACCGGGCCAGACCCACACCCAGACTCCGGCTGCGCCGGCGCAGACTGCAGCCGTGGGCGCCGCTGCAGCCACGCTGGCGGCGACCGCAACGGCTGCCGCCGCGCCGAAGCCGGGCATCGAACTGCAGGCCGCCTACGACGCCGGCGTGAAGTACGACGACGTCAAGTACGCCATCAACATCCCGGGCCATGCGCTGTACGTGCCGGGCAAGACCGGCAAGAACGTGGACCAGGGCTACATCGATTGCTCCGGCTGGGTCGGCACGCTGCAGAACCGGACCATGGACGAGATCAACCAGAAGGCCGGGCACGCGGTATTCAGCAAGGCTGATCGCATCGACCTGGGCAACCTCGGTTCCGGTGGCATCGTGCGCAAGGCGTTCGACCAGTCCGGCGTGCTGCTGGACCGCGACGCCATCCTCAAGCCCGATGCGCTGAAGGAAGGCATGGTCATCGGCCTGGATACGGCCAGGACCCGCCATGAGCACTGGAACGGCATCGACCACATCGTGATGGTGGTGCGCGACCCGAACACCGACAAACTGCTGATCAGCCAGTCCACCGGCAGCAAGGGCGTGCACACCATGCCGGTCGAGGACTACCTGAAGCAGGTGAAGGACCACCCGAACTGGAAGCTGTTCGCGTCGGACCCGTTGTCCAAGGCCCGCGACCTGCTGGAGAGCCGCACCCAATCGCACGAGCAGACCCAGGGCAAGCCTGCGGCCGAGCACAAGGGCACTGGCACACCGCACGCCGAACTGTACAAGCCGGGTGCACACAGCGAGGGCGTGCGCAAGGTTCAGGAGCAGCTGGGCCACCTCGGCTATGCCGGTGCCGACGGCAAGCCGTTGGTCGAGGACGGCCGCTTCGGCCGCAATACCGAAGCGGCTGTGCGCCGGCTGCAGAAGGACAACGGGCTGGTCGCCGACGGCATCGTCGGTGCGAAGACGCTGGACGCGATCCGGGAAGCCCGCGAGCGCCCGCTGCTGAACGACGAGCGGCACCCGCGCAATCCGATGTACCTGCAGGCCAGCGAAGGCCTGGAACGGATGCCGGCGGGTACCTTCAAGGACCGCCACGCGCTGGAAAGTGCCGCAGCGGCGCTGACCAGGGAGGCGCATGCCGCCGGCCTGCAGCGCATCGACGCGGTGGTGCCCAGTCCGAACGGTGAGCGCCTGTTCGCCGTGCAGGGCACGATCGGAGACCCGGCGGCCAGCCGCGTTGCGGTGGAAACCCGCACCGCCAGCGAACAGAGCATGGCGCTCAGCAGCGGCGCGGTGCACGGCGCGCCGAACGTGCTGCACCAGCAGCAGGACGCGCAGCAGGAACAGACCCGCCAGGCGCAGAAGGCCATGGGCGTCTAGGCCCGCAACGCCTTGCAGACCGGGAGGGGCCGCGCCATGCGCGGCCCTTTCCCTTTCTGCCCGCTGAGCGGCCAGGGCCGCTTTCAGCCTTGCTTCATGCCGCCTGCCGCTAGATGAATGCGCAAGCCGCACGGTGGACCAGGCAATGTTCCGGCAATGTTGGAACGCCAGCGTGGACACCACGGCAGCCGGGGCGCCCCGCGCCCTCCCTGCCCAGCGTGGCATGCACCTCACAGGAGAACGAACATGCTCAGTACTTCCGCACTCAGCTTCCGTGGTCTGGCGATGGCTCTGGCACTGGTGGCCGGTGTGGCCGTGGCCAGCGATGCCAGCGCGATGTCGAGGAAGGACAAGCGCACCCTGGTCGGCGCCGTGGTCGGTGGCGTGGCCGGCAACCTGCTCTCCAACGGTGATCCCGCTGCCACCGTCGGCGGTGCCGTGGCCGGCGGCGCGATCGGCAACCTGACTACCTCCGACCGCCGCGACCGTCGTTACTACGACAATCGCCGTTACGACAACCGCTACGATCGCCGTTACGACCGTGGCTATTATCGCAGCGGCTACTACGACCGCGGTGACGACCGTCGCTGGCAGCGCGAGCGTTACTACGACAACCGCTACTACCACGACCGCGGCCGCCATCGCGGCTGGTAAGCAGCGCGGCATCCCCATGCCGATGCACGGACGGGCGGGTCGATGACCCGCCCGTTTGCGTTGGCCGCGTGCATGGCGTTGAATGCGCAGCCTTGGATGTGACTTTCCCCACTGGGTTGCGGCATGACGTCTTCCTCCCACCGCGTGCAGGGCCTCAACAACGATGAGGTCGCCGCCGACTGGCCGCCGATCAGCACGGCGGACATTGCGTGGCTGCGCCGGCGTTATCCTCAGCTGGACGAGCGCAGCCAACCCCGCTGGCACAGCCCGCGGCCGCTGTCGGCCGCCGCCATCGTCAACGGCGTGGACGGCGCGGTGTTCATCAAGCGCCACCACCACAGCGTGCGCAGCGCGGCGTGCCTGGAAGAAGAACACCATTTCATCGCCCATCTGGCCGCCGCCGGCGTACCGGTGGTGCAGGTGCTGGCGGCCACCGATGGCCACACCGCGGTCGAACACGGCGAATGGACCTTCGAGCTGCATGCGGTTGGCGTGGGCGACGACCTGTACCGCGACGCGGTGTCGTGGTCGCTGTTGACCGATGTCGCGCAGGCCCGCGAGGCTGGCCGCATGCTGGCCCAGCTGCACCGCGCCGCGGCCAGTTACCACGCGCCACAGCGCAGCACCCATCTGCTGGTAGCGCGCGACGATCTGATCCGCGCCGACGATCCGATCGCGGCCATCAAGGCGGGGCTGCACGAGCGCCCCGGGCTGGCCCGCTATCTCGCGCGCATTCCGTGGGAATCGCAGCTGCAGCGTGACGTGCTGCCGTGGCATGCCGGACTGGCCGAGCGCCTGCGCGACGAGCCACGGCTGTGGGCGCACAACGACTGGCATGTTTCCAACCTGCTGTGGCGCGATGGGCAGATCAGCACCGTGCTGGATTTCGGCCTGGCCTCGCCCACCAGCGCGCTGTTCGACCTCGCCACCGCGATCGAGCGCAACGCGGTGGCGTGGCTGGAACTGGAGCGCGGCATGGAGGCGGTGCGCATCGATATCGCGCTGGCCCTGCTCGACGGCTACCGCGAGGTACAGCCGCTCTCGGCGGCACGCGTACACCTGCTGGCCGACCTGCTGCCGATGGTCCATTTCGACTTCGCACTGTCCGAAGTGGAGTACTTCGAAGGCATCACCGGCTCGACCGCGAACGCGAACGTGGCCTGGCAGCCCTTCATGCTGGGGCACCCGGCGTGGTTCCACAGCGCGCCGGGACAGGCGCTGCTGCAGGCCCTGCACGCGGCAGCCTGAAGGGCACCGGCTCGCAAATCCGTACCATTTGTAGTGAAATGGTCACCTGAAGCGGGGGTGCCTGGATCTGCCAGGCTGAGAGAGTCCCTTGGAACCTGATCCGGTTTGCACCGGCGTAGGGAGCTTTGAGCCGCAGCCACGCCCCCGTCATGGGCCGGTGCACCTGCGCGCCGTCGCTTCGTCTCCCTTGTTGTCCGAAGACGAACCGAATGAACCGCTGCCTGCGCCCCACCCTGCTCTCCCTCGCCCTCTGCGCCGCGCTGCCGCTGCACGCCAGCGAGGCCGAGGCGTCCCCCGATGCGGCTGCCACCGGCGCCGAGCGCTCGCCCACCGAACTGGCAGCAGTGCGCGTGCAGGCCGGCAAGCCCAAGGCCGATACCGCGCGCGTGAACGCCTTCGGTGGTGGTTCCTGGAAGGACACGCCGGCGTCGGTGAACGTGCTTGAGCGCGATTACCTTGATCGCCGCCAGGTGCGTTCGCTGTCCGAGTTGGCCAGCAACGATGCCTCGCTGGGCGATGCGTATGCGCCGGTGGGTTACTACCAGAACATCGCCATCCGTGGCTTCGCCCTGGACGCCGCCACCGGCTACCGCTTCAACGGCCTGTCCATCGCCGGCGAACAGCGCCTGGCGCTGGAGAACGTGCAGTCGGTGGAGATCCTCAAGGGTGAAGCCGGCCTGGCCGCAGGCGTGATGGCGCCCGGCGGCATCATCAACTACATCGGCAAGCGCCCGGCCGAAGTGCGCACGGCGACCCTCGGCACCGATTCGGAAGGCTCGCGCTACGTCGCCGTCGATGTCGGCCACTGGATCACGCCGCGCCTCGGCCTGCGCCTGAACGCCGCCTGGGATTCCAGCAATTCCTATGTCGAGCACGCCGATGGCCGTCGCAACTTCTACTCGCTGGCGGCCGACTGGCTGATCGGCGAACGCGGCAAGCTGGAAGTGGATGCCAACTACCAGACCAGCTCGCAGCGTTCGGTGTCGGGCTACCAGCTGCTGGGCGCGCGCGACCTGCCGCGCGGCGTCGACCGCGAGCATCTGCTCGGCTACCAGCCATGGCAGCGCCCGGTGGACATTGCCAGCACCAACATCACCGCGCTGCATACCTACGACTTCAACGATGCCTGGCAGTCGCGCGTCTCGGTCGGCCACAGCCGCTCGGTGATCGATGACAACGTCGCCTTCGCCTACGGTTGCTACTACGCCGCGCAGTGCGCCGATGGCAGCCTGCCGGGCAACTACTTCGCCCCCAATGGCGATTACGACGTCTACGACTACCGCAGCCCGGACGACACGCGCCGCAACCAGCAGGCCCGTGCCGAGCTGCGCGGCCGCTTCGAGACCGGCAGCGTCGGCCATCAGCTGACCGTCGGTGCCGACTACTTCCGCCGCACCGTGGACAAGCGCCCGAGCGTCAACGAGTACGTCGGCACCACCAACATCCACGACGCGCAGGTGCCGGTGTTCGAGCCGTCGCCGAAGATGCCCGGCCCCTCCGCACGACGCCTGGACAGCCGCCAGACCGCGTTCTTCGCGCTGGACCGGATGAGCTTCGGTGATGACTGGCAGTGGCTGGCCGGCGGCCGCTTCGTGCGCCTGGACGAGCGCGCCTACGACAAGCGTGGAAACCCGCAGCGGCACAGCCGCCTGTCGCGCTTCCTGCCGCAGGCCGCGGTGGTGTGGAAGGCCACCGACCGGCTCAACGCCTACGCCAGTTACGTGCGCGGCATTTCGCTGGGCCAGGAAGCGCCGTTCTGGACCAGCAATGCCGACACCTTCCTGCCGTCGGTGCAGTCGCGGCAGCTGGAAGTGGGCGTGAAGTACGTGCCCGTCGAGGCGCTGACCCTGGGTGCGGCGGTGTTCCGCATTTCGCAGCCTTACCAGTACGCCAAGCCCGACAACAGCGACGTGGGGTACACCTTCGTCGAGGAAGGCTCGCAGACCCACACCGGCCTGGAGCTGACCGCCAACGGCCAGCTGACCGATGCGCTGCAGATCGTGGCCAGCGCCAGCGTGCTGCAGGCGCGCGCGCGCGATGCCGGCACACCGGCCTATGAAGGCCATCAGCTGGTGAACGTGCCGAAGGTGCGCGCCAGCGTGCACGTGGCTTATGCGCTGCCGTTCGTGCAGGGCCTGGATGTAACCGGTGGCTGGCGCTATGCCGGTGCCAACGTTGCCCGCGCCGACGGTGGCGTGCGCGCACCGGACTACTCGGTGTTCGACGCTGGCCTGCGTTTCCAGCATCGCCTGCACGAGCGCGCGGTGACCTGGAACCTGTCGGTGGACAACGTGTTCAATCGTTTCTACTGGCGCGATACCGGCAGCAGCGGCGGTGACTACTACCTGTTCCCCGGCGCACCGCGACAGGCCCGCCTGTCGGTGACGTTCGCGCTGTGAGCGGCGTGATGCTCGAGTGGACCGCCGCGCTGTGCAGCATCCTCGGCGTCTGGCTGATGGCCCGGCGACGGTTGGTGGCGTGGCCAGTGGGGCTGCTGTCGGTGACGCTGTACGGGCTGGTCTTCGCCGAGGCCAAGCTGTATTCGGATACGCTGCTGCAGGTCGCCTTCGGTGGTTTCCTGGTGTATGGCTGGCTCAACTGGCGGCAGCACGCCGCCGATGAGGGCAGCGTCCGCATCGTGCCGTTGGCGCGCGGCAAGCTGCTGCGCGACCTGGCCATCGGCCTGTGCAGTGGCGTGGCGCTGGGTGCGGCCATGCATACCTTCACCGATGCCGCATTGCCCTGGCTGGACGCGATGCTGACCGCGCTGAGCCTGGTCGGCCAGTGGTGGCAGGCGCGCCGCCACGTGGCCTGCTGGTGGGTGTGGATCGCGGTGGACGTGGTCTACGTGGGTGCGTACCTTTTCAAGTCGCTGCACGTGACCGCCGCGCTGTACGTATTCTTCCTCGGCCTGGCCGTGTTCGGCCTGCGTGCGTGGAGCGCGGCCGCGCGCGAGCCGCAGGGTGCACCCGTGCGTTGATGCGGATGGCCGGGCTGTGCGCTGGCCATCCACAGTAGAGCCACGCCATGCGTGGCTGGGGGCTACGGTAGTCGCCAACCTTGGTTGGCGCGCGCCTGACGACCAGACACATCCACGCATGGCGTGGATCTACTTCGGCTCCAGTACCAGGCCCAATCGCAGCGGTTGGCGCATGTCGGCGGGCGGTGCCGCCTGCAACGGCGCGGCCTGCAGCGTCGCGCGCAGGTCGGTGTCGACCTGGGCATCGCCCAGGCTGTCGAATTCCAGTTTCGAAATGCGGCCATCCGCCGCGATCCACACACTCACCGGCAACGGCGTCGGTGCATCAGGGTGTGCCTGCAGCCATTCCAGTACACGCTGCGCGTGCGGGTCCTGCTCGTGTTGCAGGCGCTGCTGCAGCTGGCCGCCCACGGCGGCAGCATAGGCCATCCAGTGCGCAGGAGCTTCCTGCGCGGAAACGCTGGCACTCCCCAGTGCCAATGCGCCGAACAACGCGGCCAGCGGCCGCCACCAGCGGCGTACACCGGGCCTGTTCCCTGCCATGGCCATCGCCAACCTCCTGCGCTCCCATCCAGCGCGCCATGGTCGGCGCACTGGATGACAGGGAGATGGCACCCTGCTGCATTGCTTCGGCCCGCCCAGATGAATCAGCCTCCGACGACTGCCAGTTCGGCGTCCTCAAGCGCGCGCCCGTTCTCAAGGAGCCAGCGCTCCTGGAAGGCGTGCCTGGCCGACCAGCCAATCTCCTTCAGATACCAGGCATTGACCGATCCACCCACCACCGCACCAATGGCAGGGATGGCTTGCAGTGCCTTGCGCTTGGTCATGTTGATCCCCAGCTGCTTTGCAAGGGTTTTGACCGCGATAACGCCGGCTTCTTTGCTGAATCGGTCTGTTGCAGCCTTCTCCGCAAGCTTTTTCCATGTCGTTTTGGCGATGCTGACCTGGACCATGCGAAGCGTAGTCAATGCGGCCGTTTTCTCCGCCATTTCATTTGCACTGGACGCAGAGAGAATTGCGAGCATGAAGTCCTTGTCTTCTTTCGACTTTGCCTCGAACCCGTAGCAGGCACCAATCTTGTGGATCGTACGAAGTGCCAGCACAAGCACCATGGGAATGTCCGCCGCGATGCCGAAGATTCCTGCAGCGCCGGTAGCAGCACCCTCCGCGCCGGCCATGCCAATCGCCCAGTTGTGGACTTCGTCGGCCAGTTCATCCGACCGCTGAAGGCCCAGCGTCTTCAGTTCATTCAAGCTGGAGACGCCGGCATCACGGGTGAGGTCGCCGGTGTCGGTAAGCCATTCAGCCGCTGAAGAAGACAGGTCGAGGATGCCCCGCATGGCGGCTTCAGGAACCACTTTTCCGATCAACCATGAAACCGGTGCAAGTGCTTTTCCGGCGGTCTGGGAAATGACCGAAGGCTCTTCATTCTTCCATTCGACGATTGCTTTCCATTGCTGCTGTTCGTAAGGGGTCAGTTCCACTTGCATTCTCCGTCGGTCCTTGTGCGACCCCAGCCATGTGGCGGGGCGCCTCGGTATCGGCCAGCGGAGAACCTTCTTGAGCCTGCATTCCTCTTGATGAGGTTCACTCGCCCAGGTCGGCCAGCACCTTGCGCGAGGGCGCGAAGAAGGTCACGCCGGTGGTGGCGGTGGAGAAATCGAGGATGCGGTCGTGCAGCGGTGCAGGATTGCCGATGAACATGCGCTCGAGCATCTTCTCGATCACCCACAGGCGGCGCGTGTAGCCGATGAAGTAGGTGCCGTACTCGCCGCGGCCCGGGTTGGCGAACGGCATGTTGTCACGCAGGATCTCGTGCTCGCCGTCGGCGTCCTCAATGGTGCACAGGGTCTTGTGCGATTTCTGCGCATCGGCCGGCGCATCGTCCAGCTCGATGTTGTCGTGCTTGGTGCGGCCGATGATCGCTTCCTGCGCCTCGGTCTTCTGTGCGCGCCAGGCATCGAGGTTGTGCAGGTACTTCTGCACCACCACGTAGCTGCCACCGGCATGCGCCGGGTCTTCATCGCCGACGATGGTGGCTTCCGGCAACGACAGCCCCTCCGGGTTGGCGGTGCCATCGACGAAGTCGAGCAGGTCGCGGCCATCGAAGTAGCGGAATCCGGCCACGTCATCGACGGTTTCCACCGCATCACCGAACGCCATCAGCAGGTTGCGCTCGAACGCCACGATCAAGTCCATGGTCCGTGCGCGGATGTGGTACAGCAGGTCTCCGGGCGTGGACACGGCGGTGTGGGCCGCGCCCTTGATCTCGCGGAACGGCTTCAGTTCGCGTGGCGGCGTGCTGCCCACCAGCGGCTGCCACACGCGGTGGCCGATGGCCACGTTGCAGGTGAACGTGCGCTCGATCTCGCGGATGGCGGTGTTCTTGATCAGATCATCGGTGCTGGCCAGCACCTCGCGCGCCTTGGCGATCGACGCCTCATCGTCCTTCACCTTCAGCACCAGGAACGCCGCCGAATGGGTGAGCGGCGCAGTGATCTGCTGCGGCTCGTTGTCGAGCGTGTGGTTGAGGGCGGTGATCGGTGCGGGCTGGGAATTCACGGCAGTTCCTGCTGGCTTCAGACGGATGCACCGCTGGTGGCGATGCGCCGGCGATCATAGCGGAACCGCCTGGCCGGCGGCGGAGCGGTTCTCGTTCCGTCCACCGACAAAGGTCGGAAGACCTCAATCCACGTCACTCCAGACCGCCAGCTCATAGCCATCCAGATCGCGGAAATGGAAGCGGCGGCCACCGGGGAAGGCGAACACCGCCTGCACCACCTCGCCACCGGCGGCAACCACGCGCTGCTGTGCGCCGGCCAGGTCCGCGCAGTACAGGATCACCAGCGGACCGCCGTGCGCACGCACCGGTGCGTCGGCCACGAAGCCACCTTTCAGGCGGCCATGGTCGAACTCGGTGTAGGCCGGGCCATAGTCGGTGAAGTGCCAGCCGAACACCTCGCCGTAGAAGCGTTTGCTGCGGACGATGTCGGCGACGTTGAATTCGATGTTGTCGATGCGGCGTTCGGCATCGTGGGTGGCGGCATGGCTCATGCGGTGGCTCCGTGGTTGGAACCCCAGCTTCGGTCAGCGCGGCACGGTGGTCTTGAACGAAACGGCCATCATCGCCCCCATTCCAGGCGCAGCTGCCGTGCGGTCATGCTGGCTAGCTCGCGCGCCTCGCGGCTGAGATGGGCCTGGTCGGCATAGCCGGCATCGGCGGCCAGCATCGCCAACGAGTGCTGCGGCAGCGCGCGGCTGTGCCGCAGGAAGCGTTGCAGGCGCAGGATCCGCTCCAGCGTCTTGGCCCCGTAGCCGAACTGCGACTGGCTGAAGCGCCGCAGGCTGCGCGGGCTCAGGCTCAAGCGTGCCGCGAGCTCATCCAGCGTGGCATGCCCGCTGGCAAGCGCTTGGAACAGGGCGTGCGCCCGCTGTGACCGGCTGTCGAGCGCCGCGCCCCCGAGGTGCGGCTGCAGGCAGTGCGCCATCCGCTGCAGGCGCTGCGCCGGCGCGGTGTCGCCGATGGAGGCCGCGGCCTCTAGCGCCCATCGACCCTTGAGATCAGCCAACGGCACCGCCTGGCCGATGATCTCGGCCAACGGCAGGCCCAGCACGGCCAGCGCCTGCCCTGGCCGGAAGCGCGCACCCAGCACCTGCGCGCCCGGTGCCAGCATCGGATGTGCGGCGACCCGGTCAGGGCCGACGACGAACAGCGCACCGTCGCGCCAGAGGATATCCACGCAGCCATCGGGCAGCACGGTGATATGCCCATCAGCATCGTCAGGAAGCTGGCTCTGCCACAGCTGGCCGAAGCGGCCACGCAGCGGGGCAGGTGCCAGATGCTCCTGGTAGGTCGTGCCGGTACCTGCGAGAGAGGAAGGGTCGCCCATGCCGCATTGTCGCGCCACGCGGCCCATAAAAGTGAAGCCCGGCGCAGGGCCGGGCTTCGGTTGGCGTGTGGGAGAGAGAGAGAGTCACACGCCAGCACAACATGCACTAACGACAGGCGTTTGTTACCAGGTGAAGCGCGGGCCCACGAACCACTCGCGGTCGCCGGCCTTGGCCAGCTTCACTTCGCCGCTCAGGCCCCAGTTCTGGTTGAACTTGGCGGTGGCACCGACGCGGCCGTAGAACTCGCCGTCCGGGTTGATGCCGTGCTTCTTGGTGTAGTCCTCGTAGCCGGCCATCACGTAGCCTTCCACGTACGGGTTGAACGCGGTGCGCACGCCGACTTCGGTCGAGTAGCCGTTGAAGTCCAGGCCGTGCTTCATGTCGAACTTCTGATACGCGACGCGCGCCACCAGGTCGGTGTTCGGCGCGATGCCGTAGTTGTAACCGGCGCCGATGCGCCACTGGTCGACGTCGTTCTTGAACGTGTCGGTCTCCTGCGCGCTGTAGTCGCCGAAGATATGGAAGTTCGGGTGCACCGCCACGGAACCCTTCACCTTCCAGCCATCGGCGTCGCCGCCCTTGGCATCGGTGTTCACGTAGCCGCCTTCAACGTAGTTGTACGACAGGCCATCGGTTGCCGATGCAGCGAACGGCAGAGCAGCCAGAAGACCCAGGGCGAGCAGCGAATTCTTGTTCATCGGGACACACCTTTAATTATTTTGGTTTCGTCGGCCGCCTCCCGGGAGGGGAGGGAGAGAAGGCGGTCGACAGGTGTGAATTATCCGTTAGGGGGTCTAATCAACCCTGAATATTGAACTGACTGGTGTATAAATAAGGCTTCCATTCAGGGAACTCCACATGCTGCACGCGTCCGTAGCGTCACTGCTGTTTCCGCCCCATGCGCGCCGCACAGTGCGGGGGCTGCTGCTCGTCGTCCTGCCGATGATGCTGCTGCCAGCCAACGCAGCCGAGCGCACCCAGCCTTCCGCGCGCATCGTGGTACAGACAGACGACGTCAAACGTTTCTTCAGCGTGCTCGATGCCAGTGGAGGAAAACCGAGTGCCGAAGATCTGCAGCACGGCTATCTGGACACCGGCACGGATGCATTGCGCAGTTTCACCGATAGCCGCATCGGCTCGATGGAACGTTTGGCCAGGACCATCCAGGACAAGCCGGCGTTGTTCGCCAAGGCGCGCACCTGCGCGACGGCGCTGCCGGAGATCCGCGCGCGGGTTGCCAACGCACTTGGTCGGTTGGGCACGCTGCTCCCCTCCGCACGATTTCCTCCGGTCACCGTACTGGTCGGGCGGGGCAACAGTGGCGGCGTCACCACCGAGGATGGTGTGGTGATCGGATTGGAAGCACTGTGCAACGCTGACTGGATGCAGGCCGATGTGAGCGATCGATTCGTCCACCTGATCGCCCATGAGTACGTGCACGTGCAACAGCCCGGTGCGAGCGTCGATGTGGCGCAGCCCACCCTGCTCTATCAGACGTTGCTTGAAGGCGGCGCCGAGTACGTGGGCGAACTGATTTCAGGGCAGCCGGCCAACACGCATCTGCATCGTTGGACGCAGGGCCGAGAATGTGCCCTGGAGCGTGCGTTTGTGCAGGACAGTGCAGGCACCGATCATTCGCAGTGGCTGTACAACGGCCCCGGTGATGAAGCGCGACGCGGAGATCTCGGTTACTGGATCGGGTACCGCATCGCCCGCGACTATGTTTCGCGCGCGCCAGACCGGACCAAAGCCATCGCCACGCTGCTGGATGTACGCCCCGACACCGCCGCGACCGTGCTTGAGGCGAGCGGATGGCAGCCTGCCTGCATTGGTGGAAAAGGTGCGGACAGGCATCTGCTGTGAGACCGGCTTCATACAGATGAATTGGCGAAGTTGAACAGGCGCAAGGCGCGCCGCCGACGTAGATCAGCTCGCCTGATCCCGCTTGTTAATGTTGGGTCAGAAGCGGGCTTCACAGTGCTTCCACGTACTCAAATTCCAGCTGAAAGCGCTTGGTAGCGCCGGGAACAAACGCCGCTATATTCCAGCTTCCCCAGACGAAGGAGGGAGTGCAATGAACCTGAACCCGCAACACATGAAGACGGCCCGCGCACTTGCTGTAGCGCTCATCGCCACCGTAAGCCTCGGGGCTTGCGCCACCTACAAGGACGAGTTCGCAACCATCAACTCGCGTCTCGACCAGCTCGACGTCAAGGTGCAGGGCGCTGCGCAGAGTGCGGAGTCCGCCAACCAGTCCGCACAGCAGGCCAACCAGCGTCTGGACCAGATCGAAGGCCGCGTGCAGCAGCTTGAAAGGGCACCCGTCGGCCGCAAGCCGCGCGGATAATCGCTCCCGCACTGTTTGAATTGATCCACCTCTGTATCGGGACCCAGTGGCCTTCGCCGGCCACTGGCATCCTTCCACCCAAGATCGCATTGCAAGGAGCCGCCCCATTCGTACTTCCTCCTCCCCTGCACGCCGCGCCCTCCATGCCGCACTGGCCATGGCACTGGTCGTTGCGTGCAGCGGCGTAGCCAACGCCAGGGACAAGGACGCACCTGCACCATCGGTGACCGCCGTTGATGAACTTCCGCCCGACCAGAGCGTGTCCGAAACAGTGATCGAGCTGGCTGGCTGGGTAGTCGCCAGCAAGGACAACCAAGGCTATCCGTTCGCGATCATGGACAAGGCGGCCGCCCAGGTTCTGGTCTTCAGCGGCGACGGCAAGCTGCGCGGTGCAGCACCGGCGCTGTTCGGTTCGGCCATCGGCGATCACTCCGCACCGGGCGTCGCCAAGCTTGCGCTGAGCGCGATTCCCGGCCACGACCGCACTACGCCTGCGGGCCGCTTCATTGGTGCTTACGGCCCTTCCGAGGATGCCGGGCGCGTGCTGTGGGTGGACTACGATTCGGCCGTGTCGATGCATCCGCTGCCGCCGGGCAGCCCGAAGGAAAAGCGTGCCGAACGGTTGGCAACGCCGACCCCGGACGACAACCGCGTCACCCACGGCTGCATCAACGTCTCGCCGGCGTTCTACGAGCAGATCGTGCATGCCACGTTCGAGAAGGGCGGCGTGTTCTATATCCTGCCGGACAAGGATTCGATGGCAAAGACGTTCCCCGAGTTCGCGCAGAGCCGGGGCGATGCAAAGGACGAAGAAGAGAAGGGCGCGCGGCGCGCGAGCAAGTAGAGCGCGTTTGCCTAAGGAACTCAGCGAGCGGCGGCGCCTGCTGCCCTGACCAATGCGGCCGCGATCTCGTCGCCTTTCCGCTCGCTGTAGCGATCCACCAGATAGTCCAACCGGCCCCGCGTCAGCAGCGTGAACTTCACCAGCTCCTCCATCACGTCCACCACGCGGTCGTAGTACGGCGAGGCCTTCATTCGTCCGTCGTCATCGAATTCCTGCCAGGCCTTGGCCACACCGACGACTGGTTGGGGATAGGCGCGCTGGTGATGATCGGGCTGAGGCAATGACGATTCCACCGGGTTTGGCAGGCCAGGGCTTGTGACTGGCTCATTCATTCGACTATTCTAGAAATATGGAAACGTCGAATGCAATCACCGCCCTGACCGCCCTCGGCCATGCCACCCGCTTGGCTGCCTTCCGCCTGCTGGTGGAGGCCGGCCCGGCAGGGCGCATGGCTGGCGACATCGCCACGGCCCTGCAGGTGCCCCCAGCCACGCTCAGCTTCCACCTGAAGGAGCTGGTGCAGGCCGGGCTGGTGGAGAGCGAAAGCCAGGGCCGCAATGTCTGCTATCGCGCCAACTTCAATTCCATGAACGGCTTGATCGAGTACCTGACGCACAACTGCTGCGCGGGCTCGCCAACCGAGCAATGCGTGTCCACTGCGCCTGCCTGCAAGTGCTGAACCCGCACAGATCCACCTCCCCTCAAGGCAGTTGCTCCATGACCCGCAATGTCCTGTTCCTCTGCACCGGCAACAGCGCCCGCAGCGTGCTTGCTGAAGCCACCCTGCGTGCCTGGGGCGGCGATCGCTTCAGGGCATTCAGTGCAGGCAGCCAGCCCACCGGCCAGGTCAATCCATTTGCGCTCGTCCAGTTGCAGGCCGAAGAAATGTCTGTTGAAGGGCTGCGCAGCAAGTCGTGGGATGAGTTCGTGGATGCAGCCCCGATGGATCTGGTAATCACCGTGTGTGATGCAGCCGCTGCCGAAGCCTGCCCTGTGGTGTTCGGTGACTTCATCCGCAGTCACTGGGGCCTGCCCGATCCGGCCGCCGTAGCGGGCAGCGATGCCGACAAGGCCGCAGCGTTCGCGCTGGCCCATGCCATCGTGAAAACGCGCCTGCGTGCGCTGCTCGCACTGCCCGAACCGGTGTGGTCCGAACGCAAAACGCTGCAGCACGCGCTGGACCGGATCGGCCAGCTGCTGCCGACCGACGGCGCGCAGTGACGGTGCTGCTGCCATGAGCCTGTTCGAGCGGCACCTGACCCTGTGGGTTGTGCTGTGCATTGCGACCGGCACCCTGCTGGGCCACTTCCTGCCCGAGGCCTTCGCGGTGCTCGCATCCGCGGAGATCGCCAAGGTCAACCTGCCGGTCGCGGTGCTGATCTGGCTGATGATCATCCCGATGCTGCTGAAGGTCGACTTCACTGCGATGCGCCAGCTGCAGCAGCACTGGAGGGGCATCGGCGTGACGCTGCTCATCAACTGGGCCGTAAAGCCGTTCTCGATGGCGCTGCTGGGCTGGCTGTTCCTGCGCCATGCCTTCACGGACTGGCTGCCCGCAGCACAGATCGACAGCTACATCGCCGGGCTGATCCTGCTGGCGGCCGCGCCCTGCACCGCCATGGTGTTCGTCTGGAGCAACCTGTGCCGTGGCGATGCCAACTTCACCCTGAGCCAGGTGGCGTTGAACGACGCGATCATGGTGGTTGCCTACGCGCCGGTGGTGGCACTGCTGCTGGGCCTGTCGGCGATCACCGTGCCGTGGGACACGCTGCTGTTGTCGGTGGGCCTCTACATCGTGGTGCCAGTACTGGTGGCTGCACTGCTGCGGCACTGGATCCTTTTGCGCAGCGGCGAGGCGGGCCTGCAACTCACGCTTCGAAGGTTGGGGCCGCTGTCCCTGTCCGCGCTGCTGCTGACGCTGGTGGTGCTGTTCGGGTTCCAGGGCCAGCAGATCGTGAAGCAACCGCTGGTAATCGCGCTGATTGCCGTGCCGATCCTGATCCAGGTCTATTTCACCTCGGGCCTGGCCTACCTGCTCAACCGTCGGCTGGGCGTGGCACATTGCGTGGCCGGCCCGTCAGCGCTTATTGGTGCCAGCAACTTCTTCGAACTGGCGGTGGCGACAGCGGTGGGACTGTTCGGCGTGCATTCGGGCGCGGCGCTGGCGACGGTGGTTGGCGTGCTGATCGAGGTGCCGGTGATGCTGTCTGTGGTGCAGATCGTGAACCGTACTCAAGAGTGGTACGAGAGACGCGAAGAGCACTGAGAGAACGGAGTGCGTCGATGTCGATCTACGCTCTTCACTCCGCACTGTCGTCATCGGCTTGGTGGGGTACCCGTACGCCACGTCATCAACTTCGACCCATGTCGCATATTCCCCAAGCCGCAACGGCCGTTGCGGCGCCTGCGTCTGCGATGGCTTAACAGCATGCAAGAATGCCGAAAGCGTCTTTGATCCAGCGTTGAATGCAACTCTTCTGATTGGCACTGCGCCGCGGCACGCGTACAGATGGCAGGCCACCGGAAAAGGGTGGCCGGGCCTCGAAAACCCGTGGCAATGCGTACGTTGTTTGCGCCTGCCCGTCGGCGTCACCCAGTGTGACGCCGGCGGGCAATTCGTCTGCCGACTATGGTGGGCGGAGCGTGGAGGCCTTGTGCCTGCCGGCCTTGTACGCACTGTCCCGGTTTTCGAGCCACGTCTCCGCCCGCCACCTTTGTGTGGCGGCTTCCGTCTGTCCTGCACGGAGCATTGCCATGACCTCACCGGACTTTCCCCGCCTGCATCCGCATCACTCGCCCGCCAATGCCGGTGAGCCGTCAGAACACGCGCCTGCGACCGATCCGAATGCCTTCATCGCCACGCTTCACCGCATCGGCAAAGGCGCGGCCGCCGACGGCCAGCCCTGGCCGGAGCGCCACCAGATGCCGGGCCGCTGCATGGCGCTGGCCGACGCGGACTGCGCACTGGCAAGCCAGCGCGTGACGCTGGAACTGCTGCTGGCGGCCGAACGCGTGCGCCAGAACGGCACGGAGGCCGAGTACGTGGGCGACCGGGTGATGGAAGGGCTGATCATGGCGTGCCTGGCCATGAACGCACAGGCCAGCGCGCGCATGCGGCCGGACGGGTGACGCGGGCACCACCTCACTCGCAGAGCGCGCTGTCTTCCTTCAACGCGGCATCCTGCAGAGGCTGGCGCTGTTCGATCTGCGCACGTTGTTCCGCCGTGGGTTCGCCCAGCCACCACACACGGCAGCGCGCGGTAAGACGGCCGACCATCTTCGACTGATCGGGCGAATACAGCATCGCCAGAGCAGTGCCGGGGCAGTCGTGGGCCTGGCAGGCGGTGTAGAACCACCACGGCTCGCCCTGCAGCACCACCCGTTCGCCAGGCCCGCTGGGCCCGCTCAAAAGGCGTTCTCGCAGCGAGGGAATCTCCTTGTCGGCGGATTCGGCCGCCGCCGTGTTCTGCATCAGGGCGTTGAACGCGGCCAGCACCTTCGGGTCCTTGCGGCCGCAGTCGTCCACGGTGTTGCCGCCCACCAGGGTGAAGAAATGCGTCGCCAGCGGGTTGTCCGCGCAGGTGAGGTCCCCGCCGGCACTCGGTCCTTCCGGCTCGCCTTCGTTGTCCCATACCGAGGGATCCACGCCGTCTTCGATGGACGGTTCGTTCTCGACCACCGTCGCTGTGGCGGCCGGTGCTTCGGTGGTCGGTGCCGGTGCGGCCGGCGCTGCATCCGGTGCCGATGCCTGCCCGCAGGCGGCCAGCAGTGCGACCGTCAGTGCCATCCCTGTGATCCGAATCTTCATTCCCTGTCCTTGTCCGGTCTGCGCTGCATGCAGCCATGCGGGCGCCTGCGCGATTCTAACCAGCAGCGCGCTAGGATGCGTTCGCACGTTCCCGTCATCGCCTGGAGCCGGACGCATGCGCCGTACACGACTCGCCATGATCTTCTGCAGTGCCCTGCTGCTGGCATCGCCGGCCATCGCCCATGATGCTGAAGGCGCGAAGCCCGCACAGCCGCTCCCCGATGCAGCCTTGCCCGCGCCGCTGGAGCGCGTGCTGCGCGACTACGAGCAGGCGTGGCGCCTGGGCGACACCAAGGCGCTGGCAGCACTCTTTGCCGAGGATGGCTTTGTGCTGCAGAGCAACCAGCCCCCGGTGCGAGGACGCAGTGCAATCGAGGCCGCGTATGCCGGCCAGGGCGGCAGTCCATTGCGGCTGCGTGCCTTGGCGTACTCGGTGGATGGGAACGTCGGCTACATCATCGGTGCCTACAGCTATGGCAACGCCGTGGCGGACACCGGCAAGTTCACGCTGTCGCTGAAGCGCGTGGGCGATGGGCCGTGGTTGATCTTCTCGGACATGGACAACAGCAACGCGCCGCCGCGATCGCGGTGATCGGGCGTTGCGCTAGATCCACGCCGTGCGTGGATATGCCGCGCGCGTGGTGCCGAGCAAGCTTGGCACCCACCGCAGCCTGTCTCCCGCCCGGCACCCGCGTGTGTACTCCCTGATGAAAAAACCCCGGCGCTGGGCCGGGGTTTTTCGATTCACTTGAACAGCGTGTCCGGGTATTCCGGCTTCTGTTCCCGCGCCAGCAGCGCGCGCAGGCCTTCTTCCGGGGTCTGCTCGCCGTGCAGCACGGCACGCACGCGGTCGGAGATCGGCAGGTCGATGCCATGGCGGCGCGCCTGTCGCATCACTTCGTCGGCGGTCTGCACCGATTCGACCACCTGGCCGATTTCGCGCACGGCATCCTGCAGCGTCTGGCCGCGCCCCAGGGCCAGGCCCAGGCGGCGGTTGCGCGACAGGTCGCCGGTGCAGGTCAGCACCAGATCGCCCAGGCCAGCGAGGCCCATCAGCGTTTCCGGCTTGGCCCCGATGGCAGCGGCCAGGCGCAGCATCTCGTTGAGGCCACGGGTGATCAGGCCGGCACGAGCGTTGAGGCCCAGCTGCATGCCGTCGGCCACACCGGTAGCCACGGCCAGCACGTTCTTCATCGCGCCGCCCAGCTCGGCACCGACCATGTCGTCGCCGGTGTAGGCACGGAACGCCGGGCCATGCATCGCCTCGGCCACCGTCTGCGCGAACTCGGGCACGTCGCCATGCACGGTAATCGCGGTCGGCAGGCCCTGGGTCACTTCCTTGGCGAACGACGGCCCGGTGACGACGGCCAGCGGCACGTCCTCGCCCAGCACTTCGCGCGCCACTTCATGCAGGAAGCGGCCCGAACCGGGTTCGAAGCCCTTGGTGGCCCAGGCCACGCCGGCACCGGCCGGACGCAGCGGCGCCAGCGCACGCACGGTTTCACCGAACGCGTGCGAGGGGGTGACCACCAGGATCCAGGCGGCGCCCTCCACCGCCGACGCCAGGTCGGTAGTGGCACGCAGGCTGTCCGGCAGCGGGATGCCCGGCAGGTAGCGCGGGTTCTCGTGGCGCTGGTCGATGGCCTCGACCACGGCAGCGTCGCGCCCCCACAGCACGGTCGTGTGACCGTGCCGTGCGAGCAGGCTGGCCAGTGCGGTTCCCCAGGAACCGGCGCCCAGCACGGCGATCTTGTCAGCGGTAGTGCTCATCCGTGACGTCGCGGCAGGAATCAGGCGTTGCCAGCCGGCTCGGAGTCAGCCAGCGACGGTGCGTCGCCCTGCTCCTGGCGCTGGCGCAGGGTTTCTGCGTACAGGCCTTCGAAGTTGATCGGCTGCAGGAAGAACGGCGGGAAGCCGCCGGCCTGGATCAGGTCGCTGATCAGCTGGCGCACGTACGGGAACAGGATGTTCGGGCACTGGGTGCCAAGCAGCACGTCGATCGACTGCGGGTCCAGGCCGACCAGGCCGAACACGCCGGCCTGCTTCACTTCGGCCACGTAGGCGGTGCGCTCACCGGCCTGGCAGGTCAGGGTCACGGCCAGCACGACTTCGAAGGCGTTCTCGCCCAGGCGCTGCACCTGCTGGTTCAGGTTCAGCTGCAGCTCCGGCTGCACCTGGTCGTTGAAGATGGTCGGGGCGTTCGGCGACTCGAAGGAAACGTCCTTGACGTAGATCTTCTCGACGGTGAAAGCGGGGCCGGTGGCGGCATCGACCGGCGCAGCGGCGCCGTTGGTGATCTCTTCGGACATTTCCAGTAACTCCAGGTGAATGCAATGAAAACGATGGTCGAACTACTGCGATGGGGGCGGGATAAGGCCCATACAAGGCCGGATCCGCCACCTGCGACAATCAGTTGCGGCCCTTGACCAGCGGCAGTTCGGCCTGCTGCCAGGCGGGAATGCCGCCGTCGAGCACGTAAACCTTCTCGAAGCCGGCCTTCTTCAGCGCCTTGGCGGCGGTTTCCGAGGCGTTGCCGCTGCGGCACACCAGCACCACCGGCGACTGCTTGGCATTGGCCACCAGCTTGTTTTCCGGGCCGAAGGCACTGGCCTGGGCATTGCGGCTGCCGGCAATGTGGCCCTTCTCGAAGTCACCGCTGGCCGACAGGTCGACCACCACCGTGCCGCCCGCGTTGATCAGCTGGGTCAGTTCGGCGGGCTTGATGCCCTTGAAGCCCCGGAACAGGCGGCGGATCTCGGTGACGATGATGGCCACGGTCAGGCCGACCAGGGCCGCGGACAGCATCGGGTTTCGGCCTGCAAAGGCCAGCAACTCTTCGTAATTCACTCAGGTCACGGGTCGATTAAGCGGGCGCCGATTGTCGCACAAGCCGGACGCGGCCCGTCACTGCCCCTTCCACAGGTCCGGCAGGCCCGCGGTCTGCCACCAGCGCTTGGCGTCCGGGTCCCAGCGCCAACGCTCGACCACGACCACGGTGCGCTCGGCCTGGGTGTTCTGGTTGATCACCCCGATTTCGACCCGGCGCTCGACCAGGCCACCGTCCAGCGAGGCACTGCTGCGCTCGCGGTAGGACGACACGCGCAGCTGGGCGTAACGGTTGAGCTCGAACTCGGTGGGCGGCTTTTCCTTGCGCAGCTTGGGGTCGAGGTAACCGATGGCATCGTCCATGCTGCCCCAGCGGATGGTGGCGCCATAGGCGACCTGGGTCTCTTCCAGCAGCTTGCGCTGCTTGCGGCTCAGGTCGTCGGCTGAAGCGACGGCGCTGACCAGCAGCAGGGAGTACATCAGGAACTGGATGAGGCGGCGCATCGGTGGTTTCCCCAGGACGTCAGCCTGCCATCCTACCCTTTGGCGAAGGCAACAAAGCGACCGCTGAACTCGGCGGCCGGCTTGCCATCGGCACCGGGCTGGGTGGCGATGATGCTGATGCGGGCCTTGCGGCGCTGGCGGAAGGTGTTCAGGAAGGCGTCCCAGCCGGTGGCTTCGGCCGCTTCGGCGTGGGCGTGCAGGTCTTCGTAGACCGGCGCCAGGTAGCGGAGGTTGCTGTCGGCCACGTAGACCTCGGCATCGTGGCCGGCCAGCCGCAGGCGCAGGCTGACCAGGGCCCAGCCGGACAGGGTCAGCACCGAGGCCAGGCTGCCGCCGAAGGCATTGCCCTTGTCGTTGACGTTGGCGGCCAGCGGCGCGGTGATGCGCAGCACGCCATCGGCATAGCCGTCGAGCTGGATCTGCATGGCGCGCACCGCCGGCATGCAGTCCAGCACGTCCTGCAGGGCGGCCAACGAGGAAGTCAGGGCATCAACGGACATCGGAGCAGCGACCACGACAACGAAGGGCCCGCATAATGCAGGCAATGGTCGACCATACGATACCCACTGGCGCCACCCGTTCCGGCGTGCGCTGGACCCTGATCTCGCTGCGCCCGCAGGGCCAGCATGCGGCGCTGCGCCGCGCCGTTGCTGGGCTGGGCGGGGATGTACTGGCCCTGTCACCCTGGCGGTTGCAACGCCTGCACGGCACGCCCGTGATGCGCCAGCTGCAACGCGCGCTGAACTGCGACCGGGTGGTGTTCACCAGCCCGGCCGCCGTTGCCGCAGCCGCGTCCCTGCTGCCGCTGGCCGAGGCACAGCGCAACCCGTGGCTGACCGTGGGCGAAGGCACCGCGCGCGCACTGCAGGCACACGGCATCACCGAGGTGCATGCACCGCAACGGATGGACAGTGAAGGTCTGCTGGCGCTGCCGGTGCTGGCCGACGTGCAGGGCCTGCGCATCGGCCTGGTGACCGCGCCCGGCGGTCGTGGCCTGATTGCCGCGCAGCTGCAGGCGGCGGGCGCCACGATCGAGCGCGCCGACGTGTACCAGCGTCGCCTGCTGCGCCTGCCCCCCCGTGCGCTGGCTCGATTGGCGCATTCACCGTATCCCTGGATGCTGGCGGTGAGCAGTGGCGAAGCGCTGCAGCACTTCTGGCAGCAGCTCCCGCCGGCACTGCAGCAACGCCTGGGGGCGCACGCGACCGCCGTGGTGGCCAGTGATCGCCTCGGCGAACAGGCGCGGGCATTGGGCCTGCAGCACGTCATGCGCGCGGCCGGCCCCACCGCTGCGCAGCTGGTGGCGGCCGCACACACCACGCTCACCGGCCCGGCAGCGACCTGAACAGGGACGTGGGTCACGCTTGCCGCTGTCGTCGGCAACAGTGATGCTGTGCACAACGCGGCCTGCCGGCCCCAACCGGCGACGTTGCCGACAAGGAAGCCCGATGAACGACACTCCGCCCGTTTCCCCGCCCCGTCGACCCGTGCGCTGGCTGCTGCCGTTGGCCGGGGTGGTCGTGCTTGGCGTGGGGGGCTATGCCGGCTGGTACGTCTGGCAACAGCAACAAAGTGAACAGGCAGCGCAGGCACAGACCACTGCCGTGCAGCTGCAGGGCCTGGAGGCCACGCTGGATGCACTGCGCCGTGACCAGCGCGCGAGCAGCCAGCGCCTGCAGGACGCAGCCGCCACCAACCGCGTGCTGCGCGACGAGATGCTGGGCCTTTCCCAGCGCAGTGCGTTGCTGGAAGAGAACCTGGCCAAGCTGGCCGACAGCGCCAACCAAGGACGCCAGGCGGTACAGCGCGATGAGGCCGAACTGCTGCTGACCCAGGCCGCGCAGCGCCTGAACTACGCCGACGATGTGGAAGGCGCACGCCGGTTGTACGCCCAGGCCGCGACGGCGCTGGCCCAACTGCCCGACAGTGACGGCCTGAACCTGCGCCAGGCGCTGGTGCAGGAGCGCGAGGCACTGGATGCGCTCGGCGGCGGCCCGCGCGTGCAGTCGCTGCAGCGCCTGGATGCGGTGGCCAGGGCGCTGCAGGGCCTGCCGTCGCAGATCACCGGCACGACCGGCAGCAACCCCGCCAAGCCCTGGTGGCAGGCCACGCTGGCGCCGTTCGTGGACATCACCCCGAGCCGCCAGAACGGCCCGTTGACCGCTGCCGAACAGCGCACTGCCGACGACGCGCTGCAGCTAGAACTGACATTGGCGCGTGCTGCGATCGAGCGCGGCGACCGCGCGGGCCGCAATACGGCATTGGATCGCGTGGAGCACTGGGCGCAACGGCGCTGGCCGGATTCACCAGCCCTGCGCGCGCAACGTGCTGAACTGAAGGCCTTGCGCGAACTGCCGCTGCAGGCCAGCGACGCTGTTCTTGGCAGCACCCTGCAACAACTGCGCACCCAGACCGACCGGAGGTAAGCCCGCATGAAACCCCTGCAATCACTGGTCGTGCTGTTGCTGGCCGTGGCCATCGGCGTGGTGGCCGCACAATGGCTCGGCGCCGATGACCTGAACCGCTTCGGCGAAGTGACCCTGCGCTACGGTGGCTACGACTACCACAGCAACCTGCCGAAGGTGGCGCTGCTGTCGGTGATCGCGGTGCTGGTGCTGTGGCTGCTGTGGAGCCTGATTGCCGCACCGTTCCGTGCCTGGGGCCGCTACCGCCGCAAGCAGGGCCGGGTGCGCCTGATCGATGGCCTGCAGGCCTATGAGCATGGCCAGTGGCAGCGTGCCGAGAAGCTGCTGGACGGCGCCGCCAAGGACCCGGAAGTGAGCGCGGTGGCATTGGCCAATGCCGTGCGCAGTGCGCAGGCACGTGCCGATGGCCCCGCTGGCGAGGCGCTGCTGCAGCGCCTGGGTGAAAGCGATGCCACCCTGCAGGCGCTGCTGCGCGCCGAACAGCTGCTGGCGCGCGATCTGCCCGTGGATGCGATCAATGCCCTGGACGTAGCGGCAATCCAGCCGCTGCCGCCGCGCGGCCTGTGGCTGCGCACCGAAGCGTTGGCACAGGCCGGCCGCGCCCACGAGGCGTATGGCCAGCTGGGCGCACTGCGCCAGAGCAAGGTGCTTCCGGCCGACGCGAACAGCGAACTGGAAGCCCGCCTGGCTGCACAGGCGCTGCTGGAAGCGGCCGACGTCAACGCGCTGGCCGCGCAGTGGGAAGCCACGCCGAAGGCGCTGCGGCCGACCCCTGACGTGGTGGGCGCCTATGCCAGCCGCGCGGTGGCCCTGAACTGGGATGAGCCGGCGCTGCTGGCGCTGGAACAGGCGCTGGACCAGCGCTGGGACGATGAACTGGTGGCGCTGTATGGCCGCCTGCCGGCCGAGCGCCTGGCCACGCGCCAGAGCAATCTGGCACGCTGGCGCAACGTGCATGACGACTCGGCCGCGCTGCGCCTGGCACAGGGCCGCGTCGCCCTGGCCCAGCAGCAGTGGGATGCTGCCGATGCGTTCCTGCACGAGGCCATCGCCGCGGGCGCAGGTGCCCCGGCATGGGAGGCGCTGGGTGAGCTGTTCGCACAGCGTGGCGAGCACGCGCTGGCCGCGCAGTGCCTGGCCAATGCGCTGCGCCTGCAGCGGGGCGAGGACAGCGTGGAACTGGTGCGCGGCACCGAGACTCCGCTGCGTGCCACGGTGGAGGAACAGCCGATCGCGGTGCAGCCGCCGGTGTATGACGCCAACGAGGAGCGCGACGAATTCGGTAATCCGCGGTTGCCATAAGCATCGCTGAGGTGTGCCGACCAACGGTCGGCACCCACCGGAAAAAAAACGGCACCCACCGGACAAAAAAAGACGCCGCCCGATGGGCGGCGTTTTTTTGTTGTTCGATGGAGGCAATCAGCGCTCGACGATCGCCACTACGCCCATGCCGCCGGCGGTGCAGATCGACACCAGCGCGCGGCCACCGCCGCGCTCGGCCAGCTGCTTGGCCGCCGTGGCGATCACGCGTGCGCCCGTCGCCGCGAACGGGTGGCCGGTGGCCAGCGACGAACCCAGCAGGTTGATCTTGTCCGGGTCGATGCGACCCATCGGCGCATCCAGGCCCAGGCGGTTGCGGCAGTAATCCTCGCTCTCCCACGCGCGCAGGGTGCACAGCACCTGCGCGGCGAAGGCTTCGTGGATCTCGTAGATGTCGAAGTCCTGCAGGGTCAGGCCGTTGCGCTTGAGCATCTCCGGCACCGCCACGGTCGGCGCCATCAGCAGGCCTTCGCCATGCACGAAGTCCACCGCAGAGACATGCGCGTCGCGCAGGTAGGCCTGCGGCTCATGGCCGTGCGCACGCGCCCACTCTTCGCTGGCCAGCAGCACCGCAGCGGCGCCGTCGGTCAGCGGGGTGGAGTTGGCCGCAGTGAGCGTGCCACGGCCGGAGACCTTGTCGAAGGCCGGCTTCAGCGTGGCCAGCTTTTCCAGCGAGGTATCCGGACGCAGGATGTTGTCGCGCTCGACGCCACGGAACGGTGCGATCAGATCGTTGAAGAAACCGCGCTCATAGGCTGCGGCCAGCTTCTTGTGCGAGGACACCGCCCATTCGTCCTGCGAGTCGCGCGAGATGTTCCATTCCTTGGCCATGTCCTCGCAGTGGTCGCCCATGCTCTTGCCGGTGCGCGGCTCGGCCACGCCCGGGAACTCGGGCTTGAGCTCGGAGAACTTGAAGCCAGCGGTCAGCGCGCGGATCTTGTCGCCAGTGCTCTTGGCACGGTTGGCGGCCAGCAGGCGTGCACGCAGCTTCTTGCCGTAGACGATCGGCACGTCGGAGGTGGTGTCCGAACCGCCGCCGATGCCCGATTCGATCTGGCCCAGCGCGATCTTGTTGGCGACAGTGATGATGCTGTCCAGCGAGGTGCCGCAGGCGCGCTGCAGGGTGATGCCCGGGGTCAGCGGCGACAGGCCGGACGACAGCGTGGCTTCACGGCCCAGGTTCCAGTCGCTGGAGTGCTTGATCACCGCACCCATCGCCACTTCGCCCAGCTGCTGGCCATGCAGGCCGAAACGTTCGACCAGCGCGCCCAGCGTACGGACCGACATGCCGAGGTTGCCGACATCCGAATACGCGGTGTTCTGGCGGCAGAACGGGATGCGGACGCCACCGAGGATGGCGACGGGACGAGCGTTGGGCATGGAGATACCTGGCATGGATGAGGGTGTCTGCAACATGGCCTGCACGACGGAGCAGGCATAATGGAGCCAAGTGTAGCTGCCGCCCTGTGATGGGCCAACCGTGGAACCATGAGCAAACCCGACCCCGCGATGAATGCCCTTGGCGTGCTGGCCCTGGAACTGGCCGGCGGCGAAATCCCCCGCCAGGCGGTACTCAGCGCCGATCAGGCCGGTGAACTGGCCGAACGCGTCGGCCGTGACCTGGCCAAGCTGGTGCCGCAGGTGGCCGAGCTGGACCTGGTGTTCGCCGCCGCCCATTTCGACCCGGCCGAAGTACTGCGCCCGGGCTGGCCGATCCACCGCCGGCTGGAAGAGCTGCAGATGCGCGCACCGGGCCGCAACCAGGGACCGCGCCTGCTGGCCTTCGGTACTGACGCCAACGGTGATGTGCCGCTGCCGTTCCAGGCCGATGCCAGCCTGGTGGGTGGCGGCCTGCGCGTGGTGCCGTTCCTGTTGACCGGCAGCGACGTGGCCACCACCAATGCGGTGGCCAATGCGCTGGAAGAAACACTGCTGGCCAACGGCATGGCCCATGCCGACACCGCGTTGATGGCGCAGAACACCTTCGGTGCCCGCATCGAACACGCGCGCTATTTCACCGTGAATGATCTGGCCGCGATGATGTCGATGCAGTACGACAATCAAGGCCTGGCGGCGCTGTGGCCGCTGATCGAGACCGCGATCATGGCGCCGGGCGAGGACGAATGGCTCAACGCTGCGCCCGAGCCGCTGCTGCGCTATACGCACGGCGAGGCGCGCATGGCACTGTTCGACCCGGCCGGCTGGTGCGCCCACTACAACCACGGCAAGAACGACTGCGATCGCTTGAAGGGCATCTACGAGCAGTTCCTGATGCGCCAGCGGCAGATGGCGGCGGTGCTGGAAGCGCACGGCGTGCCGGTGCTGTTCGTGCACTGCGAGGCCGGCCAGGACGCGCGCGAGCTGCTGGCGCGCTGATCCGGGTGGCTTGTTCTTGTTGGTAATGCCGGCCACTGGCCGGCAACCTCCGGATCTGCGATTGCCGGCCAGCGGCCGGCACTACCGATCAAGAAAAACGCCGGCTTCTGCCGGCGTTTTCCGTTTCCAGCAAAAGCGCTCTTACTGCGCCTTCTGGATCACCGCACACGCCAGGCGCGCGCCGGCGTTGCCGGTCGGTTGGGTCTTGTAGTCATCCGCATCGGCGTGGACGATCAGGCCGCGGCCGATGATGTCGAAGTCATCACCCTTGCCGATGTTCACGTTGCTCGACACCGGGCCGTCGATGGTGGCCACACCCTTGTCGTCGGCCTTGATGTTGGGCATGTCGCCACCGTGGTGCGGATCGGCGGCCACGCTGCCGTGGTCCTGCTTGCCCGGATTGAAGTGGCCACCGGCGCTCATGCCGTCCGGCGCGCTGCAGTCGCCCTTCTCGTGGATGTGGAAGCCGTGCTCGCTGCCCGGCTTCAGGCCCGTGACCTGGCCGGTTACGTGGACCTTGCCATCGACCACCTTGAAGGTGACGCTGCCCTTGGTTTCGTTGCCCTGGGTCGGTGCCAGCTCGGCCGTTGCCGAAGCATCGGCAGCCGGTGCGGTGGCCGGTTCCGGCGTTGCCGCCGGTTCGGTGGTGGCGCCCTCGGCCGGCGGGGTTTCAGCCTGCGGCGCGGCCGGTTGCTGGTTGCAGGCCGCCAGGCCCAGCGCGGCGATGGCCGCGAACAGCGAAGTGTGGATCATACGCATTGGAATCTCTCCCTGGATGAAGCCTGCGGTGATCAGCGGACGACCCGGATCACGCCACAGGCGATGCGGACGCCGGCATTGCCGGCGGGCTGGCTGCGATAGTCGTCGGCGTTGGCATGCACGACCAGTGCACGTCCGGCGATATCGGTGGCGGCGCCTCCGCCAAGGGTAACGCCCTTGAGGTGGATATCGACGTTGGCGCGGCCCTGGGCGTCGGCACGCAGATTGTCCATGTCGCCCAGGTGGTGCTTGCCGGTACCGGCGCGGCCATGCGCAGCTCCACCGGGATTGAAGTGATTGCCGGCGCTGCTGGCATCCACCGCACTGCAGTCGCCGCGCTCGTGGATGTGGAAGCCGGCCAGCTGCATCGGCTGCAGGCCACCGATCAGGCCGGTGATGTGGATGCCACCGGGCTCCACCATCAGCGCGATGCGGCCACTGACGATGCTGGCCGAGGCCGGCGACAGATTGGCCTCGGCCTGCTTGGCGGCGCTGACCACGGTCGGCGGCGGCGGGGTGGGCTCGGCCTTCTTCGGCGCACTGCCACAGGCAGACAGCAGCACGGCGGCGGACAACGGCAGGATGGCAAAGGACAGGCGCATCGAAGACTCCTTGCAGGTGACACTAAGCATTGCATCGTCCATGAACGATCAACGGTTCGGCAAGCGGGCGCGAGGATCGCGTGCAGGGGCCGTTCAATGGCCCCCGCGGCGGCGCCCGGCGCCCAGCTTGCGGGTAAGGGTATTGCGGCCGAGGCCCAGGCGGGCAGCAGCTTCGGCGCGGCGGCCGTGGGTGATCTGCAGCGCGGCCTCCAGCAGGGCATGGTCGACCCGCTCGCGCACCTGCGCGTGCAACCCTTCCACCCCTTCACCCAGCTGCCGGCGTGCCCATTCCGACAGCATCGCCTCCCACTGCCCTGGATCGGCACTGTTGCTGCTGCCGCGGCGGCCCCGCGCGCGGTTCAGCGCGGTATCGACATCGGCCACGCCGATGGTGTCCGCGGCGGCCAGCGCGGCCATCCGCCAGCACACGTTCTCCAGTTCACGCACGTTGCCTGGCCAATCATGCTCGCGCAGCGCCTGCAGGGCGGCGGCGGTCAATCGCTTCGGCGGCGTATCCAGCTTGCGTGCAGCGGCGGCCAGGAAGGTACTGGCCAGTTGCGCGATGTCCTCGCGGCGTTCGCGCAACGGCGGCAGCTGCAGGCGCACCACGTCCAGGCGGTGCAGCAGATCGGCGCGGAACTTTCCCAGTGCAACCAGGCCTTCCAGATCCTGGTGGGTGGCGGCGACCACGCGCACATCGACGCGGATCAGCTCGCGGCCACCGACGCGGAAGAACTCGCCCTGTGCCAGCACACGCAGCAGGCGGGTCTGCAACGGCAACGGCATGTCGCCGATTTCATCCAGGAACAGCGTGCCACCGTCGGCCTGCTCGAAGCGACCGATGTGGCGGCGCTGCGCACCGGTGAAGGCGCCGGCTTCGTGGCCGAACAACTCGCTTTCCAGCAGCTCGGCCGGAATCGCGGCGGTATTGAGCGCGACGAACGGCCCCTGCGCTCGCGGTGATTCACGATGCAGCGCGTTGGCCACCAGTTCCTTGCCGGTGCCGGTCTCGCCGGTGATCAGCACCGCCAGCGGCGCCTGCGCCAGGCGACCGATGGCGCGGAACAGCGCGCGCATCGGCGGGGCATCGCCCACCAGCTGCGGCGGTTGATCGCCGTGCGTTTCCGCCGCCGGCGTGGGCGCTGCCAGTGCCGGTGCCACTGCCGGCAGCACGCGCTGCGCCAGCGCCACCGCATCGTCCAGGTCGAACGGTTTGGACAGGAATTCATGCGCGCCACCGCGGAACGCGCCCGCGGTGCTGGCTACGTCGGTATAGGCCGACATCACCACCACCGGCAGTTGCGGCAGTGCGGCCTTGAGCTTGTCCAGCAGCACCAGGCCGTCATCGCCCGGCATGCGCACATCGGTGAACAGCAGCGCCGGTGGCGGGCCCTCGCTCAAGGCCTGCAGGGCGGGCGCGGCGCTGTCGAAATCGACGACCTGGTAGCCCGCTTCGCGCAGCGCGGTACACAGCACGAAGCGTACGGCTCGATCGTCATCGACCACCCAGATGCGCTGTGGGGACGAAGAAGACTCAGACATTGCGCGTGGCCTCCTCGGACGGGGCGGTACCGTTGATGATCGGCAGCAGCAGGGTGAACACGGTATGGCCCGGGCGCGAGCGGTAGGTCAGCGTGCCGCGATGCTCGCGTGCCACCTGCTGGGCCAGCGCCAGGCCCAGCCCAGTGCCTTCGGCGCGGCCACTGACCAGCGGCAGGAACAGGTGCTCGGCCAGTTCCTCGGGAACGCCACGGCCGTCGTCGGCGATTTCCAGGCGCAACGCCAGCGTGTGCAGCTGTTCGGCAATGCGCACGCCATGTTCCACGCGAGTGCGCAGGGTGATGCTGCCGGCACCGGCCTGGATCGCATTGCGCACCAGGTTCCACACCGCCTGGGTGAGGCGGTCGGCGTCACCGTGGAATTCGGGAATGCTGGGGTCGTAGTCGCGCTGCAGGCGTACCGCCCAGCCGGCCTCGTTCTCGGCCAGGCGCAGCACGCGCTCCAGCGCGGCATGGATGTTCAGTTCGGCATGCGGTGCGGCCGGGGCCGGCGACAGCAACTGGTCGAGCAGGCCGTTGAGGCGTTCGATCTCCGAGCCGATCAGCTCGATCAGTTCGCGCTCGCTGGCATCGCGCTGGACGGCGCGGCGGGCCAGCAGCTGGGCGGCGCCCTTCAGCCCGGCCAGCGGATTGCGCAGCTCGTGGGCCAGCCCCTTCAGCGCCGCGCTAAGCGCGCTGGGCAGCGCCTGGGTCGGGTCCAGCCCGGGGAATTCATCGACCGGGTGCGCCTCCAGCAGCCAGCCACCATCGTCGCGGCGGCTCATCCAGCCCTCGGCGAAGCGCGGTGCCTCGCCGGGCACCGCCAGCGCCAACCGGTTCAGGCGCAGGCTGTCGCGCTCATCGCGGGCCAGGAAATGGGCCAGCGCCTCGCCCTGCACTTCCAGAGCGACCAGCGGCCGACCCAGCAGGCGCCGGGCGCTGACGCCCAGCCAGCGGGCAAAGGCCGGATTGCAACCGGCAATGCAGCCATCAGCCCCGGCCCAGGCCAGCGGCGTGCCCAGGGCATCGAGAGACGGCGAGGGTGTGGGGTCGGACATTGCACCAATGTAGTGCAAAACGCGGGGTTCGGGGTCGGATCCCTTTCCGCCAGGAAAGGGCTCTGACCCCTGCTGCAGGTCGAGCAAGCTCGACCACTACCAGATGCGTGGCCGGTCACAGCTTCATGTTGAGGCCGACGAACACGCTGCGCGCCGGGGCCGGAGAGAACATCGGGCGCGCGCTGTCCCAGAAGAAGCTGTCGTACCAGGCGTAGGCGTACTCGCGGCCGGTGACGTTCTTCAGTTGCAGGTCCACGCTGAAGCGCGGGGTGAGCTGGTAGGCCGCGCTGAGGTCGAGCACGGCGAAGCCACCGAACTTGCCGGCCACGTTGCGCTCCTCAAGGTAGTAATCGCCCTGTGCACGCGCCTGCAGGCCCAGCCGCAGCGCATCCGTGGCGCGGTAGTCCAGACCCAGGTTGCTGATATGGCGCGGCGTGGCGGCCACTTCGCGGCCCTGCAGGGAAATGCTGGCATCGCGGTCGTCGCGGGTGATCTTCGCTTCCTGGTAGGCGTGCGACGCCCATACCGTCCAGTCGTCGCCCAACTGCAGGCTCAACTGCGCATCCACGCCGCGCCGGCGGGTCTTGCCCAGGGTGACCGTAGTGCCGGTGGCCGGCATGTTGGACACCTCGTTTTCCGCATCCTGCTGCCACACCGCCAGGCGCGCCTGGCTGCCCGCGAACGGTTGGAACTTCAGGCCCAGCTCCATGCCGGTGTTGGTGGACGGCTGCATGGGCGCCTGCCCCGGGGTGAGGTAGGCCGGTGCGGTGGAGCCAGTCAGCACCTGGAAGGTGCGGCCCCAGTTCGCGTACACGTGGGTGGTCTGGCCCAGACTGTGGATGACGCTCAGCTTGGGCTGGCCGATGCTGCTGTAATCCTGCAGGCGGCCGCTGACGCCGTTCATCAGGTGCGTGCGGCCGCTGAAACGGTCCACGCGGTAGGCCGGCACGATCTTCCAGGCCTCGACGGGCTGGTAGACGGCCTGCACATAGGCGCCCCAGTTGTCGAAGCTGTGCCGATCATTGTTCTGCACCCGTGCCGGTGGCCGGCTGAAATCAGTGGGTTCGGCGTAGGCGTAGCGCTCGCGGATGTAGCCGTTGTCCTGCTGCTCGTAGTTCAGGCCGCCCTCGACAGTAAGCGCGGGGCTGGCCTGCCAGGTGAGCGTGCTGAGCAGGCCATGCTGCCGCTCGTCCCACACGCGGCGCTGGCGCGGGAGGTTGCCGGTGGGCAGGTTGCTGAAGGTCACGCGGCGATCGTCTTCGTAGCGGTTGTAGTACAGCCGCGTGCCAAAGGTGAGTGCGTCGGACAGTTTCATGTCCAGGTGCGCGGCAAGCTGGCGCATGTCGCGGTCATCACCGTCGTTGCCGTTGCGCAGCTCGCTGCTACGGCGGTGCGTACGCAGTTCATCGGCGGTCATGAAGCCCGGTTCGTCGGCCTGATGGTGGTAGGCGCGCGCGGTCAGGCCCACGCGCAGTCCTTCGTCAAGCGAGCCGAAGAACCACTTGCCACCCAGCGAGTACTTCTTCGAGGTGTCGTGGTCGCGGTAGCCATCGCTGGCCTGGGTGCCGACGAAATAATTCTGCGCGAAGCCATTGGCTTCGCGGCCAACCGCCAGCTGCGCATCACGGGTGTTGTAGCTGCCGTAGGCCAGGCGCGCATCGGTGTAGCTGCCACCCTGGCGCGTACCGAAGTTCACGTTGCCGCCGATGTTGTGCAGGCCATAGCGAGGGTCGTTGGTACCGCGCACCACTTCGATGTAGCTGATGTCCAGCGGGAACAGCATGTCGATGAAGCGCTGGTTGCCGCTGTTGACGTTGCTGGGGATGCCATCGATCAGCGTCTTGATGGCATTGAGGTAACCCTCGCCGTTGAAGGCGCGGAAGCTGACCTTGCCCGATTCGGCGCCCTGCCGGGTTTCGGTGAGCTGGATGCCGGGCATCTGCCCGAGCAGTTCCCAGCTGTGCGAGACGTTGCGGTTTTCGATCTGGTCTGCACCCAGGACGTCCACCGAGGTCAGCACCTGGTGCGCACTGAGCTGGCCTTCGCCGTGCTGGTGTACCTGCACCTTGCCGAGGGTGAGCGCGGCGTCGGCCGACTGCGCGAAAGCTTCAGGGGCGAACGGTGCGGCCGCGAGGGCGGCCACCAGGGTGGGAGTCTTCATGGGAAGGGGCGGTTACGGTGAAATGTAATCGTATAACATTTCACATGCCCACTTTTGCAGCGTTGAGCAAGGCTCGGCGCTACAAGGGCGGGTGCCGGGGGGGGGGATTACACCGGGTAACCGGTGGCTTCCCGTGCCTTCTTCCAGGCGGCTTCGAATTCACGCGCGGAGATTTCGTCGTCCTCGTCGAAATCCAGGAACGACACCGGCTGGTCGGCCAGCAGGAAGCGGTCATCGCTGTGGGCATGCTCGTCGGCCCAGACCATCCTGGTGCCGTAGATCTCCACTTGGCGCACGATCTTCTCGCCACGGGCTTCCATCAGCACGTTGCCCTTGCCCAGGCCCGATTCGGCCCAGTGCTTGTAGTACTTCTTTGCGGCGGATTTCGCGCCGGGTTTTGCGTTGTGCTTTGCGTAGGTCATTGCAGGGGTCCTGGCCGCAGGCGCGGCCGGAAAGTTCGGAATGGCGCCATTATCAGGCATCCGGGGGTCAGAACCCTTCCCTGCGGAAAGGGATCCGACCCCTGCCGGTTCAGTTCGGCAAGGCCACGCCCTTTGGCCACAGCATCCAGATATTGCCCTTCTGCTTCATGTCGCCAGCCAGCTTGCCGGCGGCATCGCCGCTGCCCCAGTACAGGTCGGCGCGCACTTCACCGGCGATGGCACCGCCGGTGTCCTGTGCGGCTACCGGGCGCACCACTGGGCTGCCGTCCGGGCGCGTGGTGGACAGCCACAGCAGGCTGCCCAGTGGCACCACGGTGCGATCCACCGCCACGCTGTAGCCGGCGGTGAGCGGCACGTTCAGTGAACCCCGTGGCCCTTCCGGGCTGTCAGGGTTGCGCACGAAGAACACGTAGCTGGGGTTGCTGCGCAGCAGTTCCGGTACGCGCGCGGGGTTGGCCCGTGCCCAGGCGCGGATCGCGTCCATGGTGACGTCTTCCTTCTTCAGCTGGCCCTGGTCGACCAGCCAGCGACCGATGGCGCGATACGGGTGGCCATTCTGCTCGGCATAGGCCAGCCGCACCTGCGTGCCGTCAGCGAGGCGTACCCGGCCCGACCCCTGGATCTGCAGCAGCTGCAGGTCCATCGGATCGGTCAGCCAGGCCAGCACCGGGGCTTTGGCGCCCTTGGCCGCGATGGTGCCGGCGTCGTCATAGGGCTTGAGCACCTTGCCGTCGAGGCGACCGCGCAGGCGCTTGCCCTTCAGTTCCGGGTAGACGCTGTCCAGCTGCACCACGATCAGATCATTCGGCGTGCCGTAAACCGGTACGGTGGCAGCGGCCGTGCGGGTGAGGCTGCCGGTGTAGATCGGCTCGTAGTAGCCGGTAATCAGCCCGTCGGCCTGATGGCCCCCAGCACGCAGCGCATAGACATCGAGGTCACGCTGCAGGAACTGGCGGATCGCGGCCGGGTCCTTGTCTGAAACCGCCGCGGCGGTGGTGCAGGATTTTGCCCAGACCGCATCGTTCTTCAGGCGGGTGCAGCTACTGCGCCAGGCAACGAAGCCGGCCCGCAGGTCGGCATCGGAGACCGCTGGCAGCGTTTTCCAGTCGACCTTGGCGTAGGTAGCGGCAGCCGGCTTGGCTGCAGCCGGCGCTTCGGGGCCAGTACCCGTGGTGGCGCAGCCGGCGAGCAGAACGATGGCAAGCAGTGCCCAGTGCTTGTGCGTGGAGAAGGAGGCGGATTCGGTCATGCCGCCATGGTGTCGTGCAGGTCGTCAGGCGGCAAGCCGCGACAATCAGAAGTGTTCAGGGCATCTGCAGCAGAAGTGAGTGCAGGATGCGGGCATCCTCGGCATCCAGCGTCTTCGGCAGGTCGTCGCGGCCACGGAAACGGCGGTGGAAGGCAGCGACGGTGGCGTCGCGGTTGTCCAGCGGATAGCCGAAGCGGGCCAGCGCATTCCACGCGTCGAAGCCTTCCGGCGCAGCCCCGTCGGCCGCGCGCGGCCAGACGCCGAAACCGGCCTCGGCCAGCTGTTGCCACGGGAAGAACCGGCTCGGGTCCTGCTTGCGCGTCGGCGCCAGGTCGGCGTGGCCGATCACCTGGCGCGGCGGAATGTTCAGGCGGGTGGTGAGATCGCGCAGCAGCACGATCAGCGATTCGATCTGCGCCGCACTGAACGGACTGCGGCCATCGTTGTCGAGCTCGATGCCGATCGAGGCCGAGTTGAGATCGGTGATGGTGCCCCAGCGCCCGGCGCCGGCGTGCCAGGCACGGCGCTCATCGGCGACCAGCTGGTAGCGATGGCCATCGGCACCGATCAGGTAGTGCGCACTGACCGGCCCACCGCTGTTGGCGGTGCGCAGCGTACGCAGGCTCTGCTGCACCGATTTCTGCTCGGTGTGGTGAATGACGATGATGACCGGCGTGCGCGCGTTCTGGTTGGGTGACGGCACCCAGGTGGCGAGCGGGTTGCGGGTTTCCTGCGGCGTGGAGGCGCAGGCGGCCAGCAGCAGGCAGGCCGAGAGCATCAGGGCGGTGCGGGTCGGGTGCATGGCCCGATTGTGCGCGATCAGGCGCGACGATGCATGCCGTTGTGCCGACCAACGGTCGGCACCCAC
>NZ_JAWIRX010000010.1:0-30486 GCF_036319965.1 Stenotrophomonas sp. SMYL41
GTGGGTCCGGTTGAGGGGGCGTGAGCCGCATGGATGCGGCGACCGAGCTTACATGGATGTACTTGCAGCGTCCCCCTCAACCGGACCCACCCCGCCAATCCACGGAATTCACGCTGTTGCTTCGGCTGTTGCTTCTGAGGTTGCCGGCCAGCGGCCGGCACTACCGCGGGTGCCGGGCGCCGCCCGGCCGATACCTCCTGCTTGACCGCAGGCAGGGCGCCACGGAGAATTCCGCGACTAATTCTCATTTGCTGTTGCGCAGGATGCGGGCGGCAGCCTTCCAGGCCCTCCTCCTTCGATGTTCAAGAACGCCCTGTTCCAACTGCACTGGCTGCTGGGCATCACCGCCGGTGCCGTCCTGGCCGTGATGGGCCTCAGCGGCGCCACGTTGTCCTTCGAGGACGAGCTGCTGCGCGCGGCCAATCCCGGCTTCGCCGAAATCGCCGAGCACCATGCGGACGGCCAGCATCCCCTTGCGCTCAGTGAACTGGTGCCATTGCTGCAGGCCGGCAGCGAGCGCCCCCTGCAACGCCTGCGCGTGGATGCCACCGGGCAGCGGCCGTCGGTCGCGCGCTTTGCCGGCGGCAAGGAACACTGGGTGTACTTCGATCCGTACAGCGGCGAGCGCTTCAGCGCCCTGCGCGGGCAGGCATTCTTCGACTTCGTCGAAGACCTGCATCGCCACCTTGCCGCGGGCGAACGCGGCAAGTGGATCACCGGCAGCTGTGCCATCGCGCTGCTGTTCTTCACCCTGTCCGGTCTTTACCTGCGCTGGCCGCGACGCTGGTGGCACTGGCGCAGCTGGCTGGCGGTGGAGTGGAAGCGCAGCGGCCGCAGCTTCCTGTGGAGCCTGCACTCGGTGATCGGCACCTGGGTGCTGCTGATCTATTTGATGAGCGCGCTGACCGGCCTGTGGTGGTCGTTCGACTGGTACCGCAGTGCCGCCAACACCCTGCTGGGCGTCGCACCGGCCGCCAAGCACAAGGTCGCCACCGACGCCACTCTGAACCTCAATCGCATCGAGGCCACGCTGTACGCGCTGCCCGGCGTGCGCACCGGCTTCATCGACCTGCGCCTGCCGGAGAAGCCGGGGCAGGCACTGAACGTGCGGGTGATGGCCGGTGATCCGTCGCAGCGCGGCGGCCACCACGATCGTGCGCATGACCTGCTGCAGCTCGATCCGGCCAGTGGTGCGGTGATCGATGCCCGCCCCTATGCACGCCAGGGCACGGGTGGCCAGCTGGCCACCAGCGTGTTCGCGCTGCACTCGGGAAGCTACTTCGGCGTCCCCGGGCGCGTGGTGGTGATGCTCAGCAGCGTGGGCATGAGCCTGTTCTTCATCACGGGCTGGATGCTGTACCTGGACCGGCGCCGCAGCCAGCGTGCCGCGCGCGGGCTGCGCCAGTCGCTGCCCGCGACGGCTGCCGAGGGTGTTGGCCTACCGTGGCTGGTGGTGCACGCCAGCCAGAGCGGGCTGGGCGAACAACTTGCATGGCGCGCAGCCGCGCAGCTGCAGGCGTCCGGTCATGCAGTGCAGGTACTGCCGCTGGCGCGCGTCGATGCCGCGCAGCTGCTGCGTGCATCGAAGGCACTGTTCGTGCTGAGCACTTTCGGCGACGGCGAGCCGCCGGATGCGGCGCGCCGCGCGGCGCGGCTACTGCTCGCGCAACGCCTGCAACTGTCGTGCCTGCAGTTCGGCCTGCTCGCGCTGGGTGACCGCCAGTACCCGCATTACTGCGGCTTCGGCCGACAGTTCGATGGCTGGCTGGTCGCCAACGGCGCGCGTCCCCTGTTCGAGCGCATCGATGTCGATGCCGCTTCGGTGCCGGCGCTGCGCCAGTGGCAGCAGCAGCTGGGTGCGCTCACCGGCATCACCACCGATGACAGCGTGCTGCCTGCGGCTACGCAGATGCATGAGTGGCGCCTGCTCGGCCGCGACCGCCTCAACCCGGGCAGCATCGGCGGGGCCATCTGGCGTATCCGTCTTGCGGCACCGGCCGACGTGCAGTGGCAGGCGGGTGACATCCTGCACATCTCACCCCGTCACAACGCGCGGCATGCCGGTGCCGTGTTGAAGGCACATGGGCTGGACCCGCTGCAGCCACTGCTGGTCGATGGCCATCCGCGCACGCTGCTGGCGCTGGCCAGCGAACGCGAGCTGCCGGAGGCCGAGGCCGCGCTGGCGGTGCAGGATGCCTGCCTGTGGCTGGCCGGGCTGCCGCTGCTGCCTGGCCGCGAGTATTCGATCGCCTCCTGTACGGATGACGGTGTGGTGGAGCTGGTGGTGAGGCTGGTGCATGACGCCTCCGGTCGAGCCGGGCTGGGCTCGGGCTGGTTGTCGCTGCATGCACCGATCGGTGCCAGCATCGTGGCCCGTGTGCACCGCAATCCTGGATTCCATCGTGTCGGCGCTGCGCCGATGCTGCTGATCGGCAACGGCACCGGCATCGCCGGGCTGCGCAGCCTGTTGCGCGAAGCCGCGCATGCAGGTGAGCACGGGCACTGGCTGCTGTTCGGTGAACGCCAGCGTGCGCGCGACTTCCTGTTCGCCGACGAGATCGAGGCCTGGCAGGCCCAGGGCCATCTCACGCGGGTGGACCTGGCGTTCTCGCGCGATGGCGAGGGGGGGTACGTGCAGGATCGCCTGCAGGCGGCCACCGATGCGCTGCGCGAGTGGATGCAACGCGGTGCGGTGATCCATGTCTGCGGCTCGCTGCAGGGCATGGCCGAGGGCGTGGACCAGGTGCTGCGTACCGCGCTGGGTGATGACGCGGTGGAAACGCTGTTGGAGAACGGGCGCTACCGCCGCGACGTGTATTGAGCCACCCGGGTAGTGGCGGCCAGCGGCCGGCACTACCCGGGCAGCTTCAGGCCGCCGCGCGCGCCTGCGGCATCGACTGCAGGCGGAACGCGCCCACCGCTTCGGCCAGGGCATGCACCTGCGCCTGCATCTGCGCAGTCGAGGCCCCCGCCTCTTCCACCAGGCTGGCATTGCGCTGGGTGCTGGCCTCCATCTGCACGATGGTCTGGTTCACCTGTGCGATGCCGGCATGCTGGTCCTGCGACGCACTACGGATGCCAGCCAGCAGGTCGGCCAGCTGCTGCACGCTGCCGACGATCTCGCCCATCGTGGTGCCGGCCTGTGCGGCCTGCTGGTTGCCCTGGCCGACACGCGCCACCGAATCCTCGATCAGCCCCTTGATCTGCTTGGCCGCCTCGGCGCTGCGCTGCGCCAGCAGGCGTACTTCCGCAGCCACCACGGCGAAGCTGCGGCCCTGCTCGCCGGCGCGCGCCGCTTCCACCGCCGCGTTGAGCGCCAGGATGTTGGTCTGGAAGGCGATGCCATCGATCAACTGAGTGATGTCACCGATCCGCCGTGACGCTTCGCTGATGCCGTGCATGGTTGCGACCACCTGGCCAACGGCCTCGCCACCCCGCTGGGCCACCGCTGCGGCGCCCTGCACCAGGGCATCGGCGCGGCCGGCGGCATCGGCGTTGCGGCCCACGGTGTCGGTCAGCTCCTGCATCGACGCTGCGGTCTCTTCCAGGTTGGCGGCCTGCTGCTCGGTGCGCTGCGACAGATCGTGGTGGCCGGTGACGATTTCGCCGACACCGGTATCCAGGCTGGACGTGGCCTGCTGGATGCGGGTGACGATGTGGCCCAGCTGCGCGACGGTGGCATTGGCATCGTCACGCATGCGCGCGAACACACCCTGCAGGTCACCCTCCATGCGCACGCTGAGGTCGCCACGGGCCAGCGCAGCCAGCAGTGCCTGTAGGTCACCGAGGTTGGTTTCAAAGGTGGCCAGCAGGCGATTGATGCTGGTCGACAACGTGCGCACGAAGCCCTGCTTGCCCTCCAGCGCGATGCGGCCATGCAGGTCACCGTGTGCCGCCGCATCGACCAGCGCAGCCACTTCGGTTTCCAGCAGGGTTTCCAACGCACGGCTGCGCCATTCCACCGCTATGCCGAGGAACTGCCCTTCGTCGATGATGGGGTTGGCAATCAGCTGGTAGCGCACGCCGGCATGACCGATCTCGCGCTCCTCGCGCTGACGCACGCCGGCCAGGCTGGCCAGCGCCGGATGCAGGCGCACTGCATCGCTGCCCACCAGGTCTTCGCGCTGGCGTTCAAGCTGCTGCAGCAGTGCCGGATTGACGTATGCCACCTGGCCCTCGGCATCGATCACCATCAGACCGGTCTGCGCGCTGTCCAGCGCCTGGCGCACCCGGGTATTGCCCCGCGCAACGGCACGCTCGGTCCCGATGCGCGCACGCAGGCGCTGCTGCATGTCGACCAGGCGCTGTGCCAGTTGGCCGATCTCATCATTGGCGTTGTAGACGCGCAGGGTGGTGTCCAAGCGGTCGTCGGCGATATCGCTGGCAAAGCGCAGGGTGTCCTGGATCGGCTGGCGCACCGCACGCAGCACCAGCACCAGGCTGGTGATCAATACACCGGCGACCAGCAGCAGGGTCACTGCGAACAGCACGCTCATGGTGCGTGCGCCGGCCTGCTGGCGCGCCTGTGCCTTGGCCAGCGCCGCCACCTGGGCCTGCTGGAAGGCGGCCAGCGCCGGCGCCACGCCAGCGGCGGTATCCAACAGCGATTGCGCCTCCACATCCAGGCCAACGCGGGCGGCGGTATAGCCCAGCAACGCGACCTGATAGGCCTCCATGCCGTTGCGAAGGGCGTCCTGCGCATCGGTCGGCAAGCCCACCAGCGCCAGATCGAACGGCAGTTTCTCTTCGCTTGCACGGTCGGCATGGGTGGAGTCGCCATCGAGCAGCAGCAGTGCCTCCTGCCGGCGCATCCTCTGCAGGGACAACGCCAACGAAGGCCGCTGCAGCGGATCCACCTGCGCCTGCAGGCTGTCGGCGGCCTGCTGCAGCTGCGCGGCAAGGCCGGCATCACCACGCCCCATCTCATCGACGCGTTCGAACAGGGCGGCCACGCCCTGCGAGAACGCGCTGGCGGCTTCGGCCAGTGCCTGCAGTGCCTCGCGCCGGCCGGCATCCATCGGCATCGCGCGCAACGCCTGAAGATCGGCCTTCAGCGCCTGCTGCGTCGCCAGCAGCTGCGCGCGGTCGGCATCGTCGAAACTGCGTGCATACTGGGTCTGCAGGCGACGCGCCTCGGCCACCCGCGTGGCCAGGCTCGCGGCCAGGTCGCTGCCGTGCTGGTAGCTGGCCTGGCTGCGCGCCGCCTGCGTGCTGGCATGGGCGGTCCAGGCGTAGACGGCGGCGATCGCCACCAGGCCCAGGCCACAGACCCACAGGGTCGCCTTGAGCTTGTTGGCCACGCTGAGCCGGTGCGGCTGCAGCCACAGCAGCAGGCCGGGGGACGCCGAGCGCAGCGCGGCAAGCCGCATGCGCAGGGACCGGAGGTGGGGGACGACGGCCGACATGACAGACTCCAGGCGGAAGGACGCACCTGTATCGGCTGGAAATGGAGCAACTTTAGGGCGTTCTTACTTCAGTCCCACCGATTGCTGGCGGACGCGGCCTTTGTACCCGGCACAGGCGACGGGGGGATGACACCCGCGCAGTGCTTGACCTCAACCCCGGTTGGGGGAGCACAGTGGACGTCCCTCCCCCGCCCGGTGCCCCCATGCCGACGCTCGATGTCCCCCGCTACCTGCAACGCCTGCAGCTGGATGCACCGCCACCGCTGACGCTGGCCGGCCTGACCCTGCTGCAGCAGCGCCACAACGCATTGCTGCCGTTCGAAACCGTCAGCTGCCTGCTGCGCGATGCAGTGCCGATCGACCTGGACAGCATCCAGCGCAAGCTGCTCGACGACCGCCGTGGCGGCTACTGCTTCGAACTCAACGGCGGCCTGCTGGCGCTGCTGCAAGCGCTGGGCTTCGATGCGCAGCCGTTGAGCGCGCGCGTGCTGCTGGCCGCCCAGGACGGCGAACTGACCGCACGGACCCACCTGCTGCTGCGCGTGCAGGTGGACGGCGACGACTGGCTGGTGGATGCCGGTTTCGGCAGCCTGACCCCGACCGTGCCGCTGCGCCTGCAGGATCCGCAGCCGCAGGCCACGCCTCACGAGCGCTTCCTGCTGCAGCGCCTGCCCGGCGAGGGGGATTTCGTGCTGTCCGCCGAGTCCGGCGATGGCTGGCGGGCGATGTATCGCTTCGACCTGCACGCGCCGGCACCGATCGACAACGTGGTGGGCAACTGGTACGTGTGCACCCATCCCGATTCCGGTTTCCCCGGCCAGCTGCGCGCGTCACTGACCGGGCCGGCCTGGCGACGCACCATCGGCAGCGGCAACTACACCGAGTATCGCCCCGGGCAGGCACCGGACAAGCGCCCGCTGCACGACGTCGGCGACGTGCGCGACGTGCTGCAGCAGCGCTTCGGCATCCAGCTTCCAGACGACCCGCGGCTGGATCCGGCGATCAACGACTGGCTGCAGCGCTCACGCGCCGCGACCCACGTGTAGGGTCGAGCATTGCTCGACGCTACACAGCCGCGCGCGCCTGCAATGCGATCCGGTTGCCTTCGCTGTCGCGGATCTCGGCCACGCGCCAGCCGCCGGCGTCGGCCGGGCCGAAGCGCAGCTCGGCCCCGGCGCGCAGCGCACGCTCAAGACTGGCATCCAGGTCATCAACCCCGATGTAGATGCGGGCACCCTGTTCGGACGGCAGATAGTCCGCCCCTTGCACCAGCGCCATGCTGGCCCCTGCCGCTTCATCGGCGAACGGCAGGTAGGCCATGCGGCATTCGTGCAGCACGATCGGTTCGTCCATCTCCACCTGCAACCACTGCTGGTAGAAGGTAATGGCACGGGCCAGATCACTGGCTGGGATCTCGACATGCAGGATCAGGTTCATCCGCGCAGGATAACCGGACGCTGACGCCGCCTGCGCAGGAGCACTGGCATGCTGGACGTCCCCCCTGCCCCGTGGAGTCCTGCATGTCCCTGGCCGACCACCGAAGTACGCTGGCACCGCACGGCTTCCTGCGCGTGGCGATCAACCTTGGCAACCCGGTGCTGGCGCAGGGCGATGCAGGCTCACCGCGCGGGCCCTCACTGGAACTGGCCACCGCATTGGCGCAGCGGATGGGCGTGCAGGCCCGTTTCACCTGCCACGACGCCGCGGCCTCGGTGGTCACGGCGGCAGGCGAGGACGCCTGGGACCTGGCCTTCCTGGCCATCGATCCGGCGCGCGCCGACCGCGTTGCCTTCAGTGCCCCGTACGTGGAGATCGAAGGCACCTATCTGGTGCGCGAGGACAGCCCCGCGCAGCAGGTGGCCGACCTGGATCACGAGGGGCTGCGCATCGCGGTGGGGCGTGGCGCGGCCTATGACCTGTTCCTGAGCCGTGAACTGCGCCACGCCACGATCGAGCGGGCAGAGACGTCGGCAGCCGCTATCACGTTGTTCGATCAGCAGCATCTGGATGCCGCCGCCGGTGTACGCCAACCGCTGCAAGCATGGGCGCAGACGCATCCCGGCCACCGCGTGCTGGCCGACCGTTTCACCGCGATCCAGCAGGCAGTGGCGGCGCCGGCCTCACGCCCGGCCGACGCATTGCGGGCGTTGTTCGAGGAGGTGGAAGCGATCAAGGCCGGCCCGTTGCTTGAGGAAGCGTTCGCGCGCGCCGGGCAGGCAGTCACGCTGGTTCGGTGACTGTAGAGCACACGGAGTCGAGCATGGCTCGACGCTACAGGGCGCGCGTACGGCTTACTGGAACAGGTACTTCAAGCCGATCTGCGCGCGGCGGCCGTAGTACTCCACCTGCAGCGGGCGCTGCGGGCTGCCCTGGTAGTACTTCAACGGCTCGTTGGTGAGATTGCTCAGCTCGGCGAACACCGTCCAGCGATCGAAGGTATAGGACGCACTGAAATCGACCGAGGTGTTGGCGCCGTACCAGGCGTCGGTGGCGCTGCTGTCGCCGTGCGCTTCGATGTAGGCACCCTTGTGGTTGGTGGCCAGACGAGCTGCGAACGCGCCGTCGTCGTAGTACACCGTAACGTTGTACAGGCGGTCGGCCTGGCCGGTGATCGGCACGTTGCCGCTACGACCCGGAATGCGCATGCGCGAATCCATCAGGGTCAGGTTGGCGTTGATGCCGAAGTTGCTCCACAGGCCGGGCAGGAAATCGAAGCGGCGCACGAAGGCGAACTCGGCCCCCCACAGCTTGGCGTCGTCCCCGTTCTCGGGCCGGTAGAAGGTGACGTTGGGGTTGCCGTTGAAGCTGCCGGTGCTGCTGCTCTGGAACACCGGATTGCTGATGTTCTTGTAGAACACGCCGCCGGACAGCAGGCCCAGCGGACCAGCATACCATTCGGCCATCAGGTCCAGGTTGTCCGAATAGGTCGGGTCCAGGTTGGCGTTGCCGGAGGTGAAGGTGCCATCGGCCTCCATGAACGAGCCACCCGGGTTGATGTCACCGAAGTTCGGCCGGGCGAAACTGCGGGTCAGGCCCAGCCGCAGGTTGAGCTCGCTGCGGGGTGAGAAGCGTATGTTCAGCTGCGGCAGCACCGAGGTATAGCGCTTGCGGCCCAGGTTGGGCACCAGCGCGCTGCTGCCATCGGCATCGCGCTCCAGCACCAGCCCGCGCACGTCGGTGGCGGTCCGCTCCAGGCGCACACCGCCGACCACGTCCCAGCGTTCGTCCGGCGTCCAGGTTCCCATCGCATAGGCCGCGTACTGCTTCTCGGCCACGTCGAAGTTGCGCCCCAGCGCCGCGCCATTGGCCACCAGCGCCGAGTCGGCCGGTACCAGCACCAGATGCTGCCTGTTCTGCCGGTACCACTCGGCCAGGGCCTGCATCGGCACCACCTGCGAGAAGTCACGGGCGTAGTCGCGGCCATTGCCGGTGTCATAGCCGCTGCGGCCGGGCTGGTCCATCAACGGGAAGTCGGCCAGGGTCGGCACCGGGCCGCCGGTAGCAGTGTTCCAGGCATAGAACTCGTCGGAGAAACGGGCGCGGCGCTGCTTGTCGCGGTACTTGGCACCGGTCTTCCAGGTCAGCGTATCGCTGGCATCGAAGGTAAAGTCCAGTTGCGCGACGGCCTTGTCCTTCTCATTGATCGCCACCCGATACAGCTCCACCGCGCTCAGCGGCATCTTCCGCGGGTCCATCGAGAAGCCTGGCGGCAGATGGGTCTCCGGGGTATCGGCGGCGACGTTGCCGCCATCGATGGCGTTGTACGAGTTGCGCCCTGCGCCGCGGTCCTGCAGGCCCTGGTAGCCGACCTTGCCCTGGTTGAACTGGACCACGAAGTAGGCATTGTCGGCACAGGTGGGAATGCAGCCATAGCGGAAGTCGTTCTCGGCGCTGGCCAGCTTCCAGTCCACCTGGCCGCGGCCGAAGGTGTGCTGGCCACCGAATTCGATGGTCTTGAACTCGGTGATCAGCTCGTTGTGGATGTTCTGCAGCTCGACGCGATCCTTGTCGAAACGATAGCGGTGCTTGTAGTGGGTCTCGTCATCGCTCAGTTCACCATACTGGCCGCGCACGTACAGCCGGTGGCCGTCCGCTGGCAGGAACTCCATGCCGCCATTGACGCCGCGGGTGGTGCGCTCACCGGTGTAGTCACGCAACTCCAGGCGGTAGATGCCAAGGCCATCGGCACTGCGCCGCGGTTCGAAGTTATCGGTCGCCCAGGGGCGCTTCCAGTAGGTTCCGTTGATCAGGAAGCCGAAGCGGCCATCGGCGCTGCGGTCGCCATACAGCACATTGGCGCTGGTGCCGGTATCGACGGCCTTGTCGTTGTAGTTGCCGGCCACGCTGGCGGCAAACGTGCGGCGCGCAGGCGCGGTGCGGGTAACGAAGTTGACCTGGCCACCAATGGCGTCGCCTTCGCGATCCGGCGTCAGCGTCTTGCTCACTTCAATGCGTTCGATCAGCTCGGTCGGGAAGAAATCGAACGCGGTGGCGCGGCTGGTGGTTTCCTCTTCGGCCGTCGGCAGACGGTCACCGTTGAGGGTGGTCGAGTTCCACTGTGCGGGCAGGCCTCGCACCGCGACGAAGCGGCCTTCGCCCTGGTCGCGTTCGATCGACACGCCCGGTACGCGCTGCACGGCTTCGGCGGCGTTGTGGTCGGGCAGCTTGCCGATGCCATCGGCGCTGACCACGTTCATCAGGTTGCTGGCTTCGCGCTGGGCGTCCAGTGCCTGCTTCTCGCCGCTGACGATGCTGCCGACCACGGTGACGGTATCCAGATCAACGGCAGAGGGGGCGGGTGCGGTATCGGCCGCGGCCGGAGACGCGGCCTGGACGGCCAGCGGGGCATGCAGCAGGGCGAGCAGGCCCAAAGTGAGCGGATGGCGCGTAGGCAGAGTGGACATGGCGATGGCGGTGGCAAGGGAAAGTGGGCCGCTACAGCGGGAGCGGCGATGGCGGCCACTTTCAATCAGCGCGGTGAAGCGCAGGCGGCATCCACTAGGCAGGTCGGGGCAGCTGTCTAGGTGATCGCGAGGGTGGTCACTGGGCCAGCAGGCGGCGGCCGCCCACCCAGACCTCGGCCACGTAGTCCGGCATGGATCCACGCACCCGCAGCAGATCGGCGCGCAGGCCTTCGCCGATGCGGCCCCGATCCGGCAGGCCCAGCGCCTGTGCCGGTGCATGGCTGACCGTGCCCACCGCACGCGGCAGGCTCCAGCCCAGCTGCACGCAAAGTACGCCCAGCGCCGGCAACAGGCTGGCCGGCACATAGTCCGAGGACAGCACGTCGAGGCAGCTGGCGCGGGCCAGCTCCAGCGCCGCCACGTTGCCCGAATGCGAGCCGCCCAGCACCAGGTTGGGTGCGCCGGCAACGATCGTCAGGCCGGCCGCGCGCGCGGCCGCTGCGGCCTCCAGCGTGGTCGGGAACTCGCAGATGCGCGCACCGCAGGCCACGGCTTCATCCACATCCGCAGCCACCGTGTCGTCGTGGCTGGCCAGGCACAGGCCGCGCCGGCGCGCCCACTGCAACACCTGTCGCAGGTGTGCAGGGCGAAAGCGCGCCTGCTGCGCACGGCGTGCCTGCAGCAGGTCTTCCAGATAACCGGTCTTCATGTCGGCCGGCAAACCATAGTAGGCCGCATAGCGCTGCAGGTTGCGGAACTGGCGCTGCCCCGGTGTGTGGTCGGTCAGCGACAGCAGGCGCACCGCCGGATCATCCAGCAGTGGCTCCAGCAGCGGCAGCAACCCGGGATACGGCAGTTCGGCACGCAGGTGCAGGTAATGGTCGCTGCGCAGGCCGCCGGCACGGCGCGCCTCGGCCAGCGCCGCATGGGCGGCCTGCAGGCTGCGCACGCGCACGCTGTCGGCTTCCGCGTCGCCCACTGCCAAGGCATCGCAGGCCGTGGTGATGCCTGCGGCGAGCAGTTGTGCATCGTGCGCCTGCACCGCCGCCGCCGCCGGGAAAGCCACGCCGGGGCGTGGCACCAGGTGCTTCTCCAGATTGTCGGTATGCAGCTCGACAAACCCTGGCATCAGCCAGTCGCCGCCACAGTCTTCGGCGCCCGGCAGCCCCACCCGGCCCTGCCCCACCGCGCGGATGCGTGCCCCATCCAGCACCACATGGCCGTGCACGACCTCGTCGGCCAGCACCAGCTTCAGATTGTCGAGGATGCGTTCGCCCATGGATTCCACCGTCTGTGTCATGCCGTTGCAACCGCAACGCGTTGATATGCCTGCACGTGCAGTGCACCTGTCTAGTCCAGCAGCCGCAGATGGAGGTTTGATGACCATGCCCGCCCCGGCCCCGACGCCGCGCGATTCGGTCCTGCCACTGTGGCAGCAGATCGAACAGGCGCTGCTGCGGCAGATACGCGAACGCCAGCTGGTGGAAGGCGATGCACTGCCCCCGGCGCAGGTGCTGGCCAAGCGCTTCGCGGTCAACCGCCACACCGTGCGGCGCGCGATCGAGGCGCTGGAGGAGCGCGGCTACGTACGCACCGAAACCGGCCGCGGAAGCTTCGTGCAGGAGCATCCGTACCACTACCCGATCAGCCGGCGTACCCGCTTCGGCCGGGCCATGCATGACCTCAACGTGGAAAGCCACTACACCCTGCTCGATGCCCGCGTGCAGGTGCCGAGCCGCCAGGTGGCCCGTGCGCTCGGCCTGATTGCCGGCGAACGCGTGCATCGGGTGGTGTACTCCAGCCAGGTGGAAGGCCGCACGGTGGACCACAGCGAAGCCTATTTCCCGGCCACCCGCTTCCCAGGGCTGGGCGAGGTGTTCGCACGCACGCCGTCGGTGACCCGCACGCTTGCCGCGTTCGGGGTCACTGACTACCTGCGCCGGCATACGACGGTGATGGCGCGCCTGCCCGATGCCGAGGTCGCACGCGTGCTCGGGCAGTCAACGCGACGGCCGGTGCTGTGCGTGCACTCGCTCAACGTCGATCCGCAGGGGCAGCCAGTGCAGTTCGGCATCACCAGCTTCGCCGGTGACTGGGTGCAGCTGATGGTCAGCAGCGACCTCTAGGGAAGGCGCGGCGGGCGTTGCACCCGCCGCGCGCAGGCTTCACGCCACGCGGCGCAATGCCGCGTAGCGACCGTCCACCAGTTCCTCGGCCAGGCCGAAGCTGAGCGTCATGCCCAGGCCACCGCCGCCGATGGCGTTGACGATGGTCACGCCCGGTGCCGGCTCGGCGACGAACTCGCTGCGGCCGTCCAGCAGCTTGGGATAGATGCCGTGCCAGGTCTGCGCGATGCGCGCGTTCGGAACCTGCATGAAACGGGACAGGTAATCGAGCACCTTCTGGTTGATGGTGTGCTCGTCGAACGGATCATGCGTATGCGCATAGGCATGCGAATCACCAATGGTGATTTCACCCAGGCCGTTCTGTGCGGCCATCACGTGGATGCCAAGCTCGATCAGGTCGGCATGCTCGGCCTGGTAGCGCGCCTGCAGCGGAGCGACATCGGCGGCCTCGCGGAAGCCAGCATAGTGCACCAGCGACAGGCCGCCACAAAGCGCAGCGCCCAGGCGGAACGCGGAGGGTTGCGCCGCCAGCCGCAGCATCTGCAGCTTGCAGCGTGTCAGCGGGGCCGCCGCGTACAGCTCGGGATACAGTTGTTCAAACTCCGGGCCGCTGCAGACGAACACCTGGTCGGCCTCGAACAGGCGGCTGCCGGACCATACCCGGCCGCTCTCCACCGCCGTCACCGGCGTGCGCCACTGGAACTGCACTCCATGGCACTGGTGAAGCACATCCGGCAGCGCGCGGATCGCCTGGCGCGGATCGACCACCAGCTCATCGGCATTGAACAGTGCGCCACGCAGTTCGCGCGCAACCAGCGCCGGCGACTTCACCAGTGCCGCATCCCGATCCAGCAGGCGGCAAGGGCGCAGCTGCGCATTGGCTGCCGCATACTGCTGCAGCACGGCCCATTCGTCGTCGGCATGGGCAACATGCAGCGAGCCGCTGGGATCGTGCCAGAGGCCGGCGACGTCGATCAGCTCCTGCCAGATCTGCCGCGAGCGCAGCGCGCGCTCATACAACGGGCCATTGGGCACGCCGATCGGCCAGACCATGCCGAAGTTGCGGATGGAGGCGCCGACAGCGCGTTCATGGCGTTCCAGCACGGTGACCTTGCAGCCACGTACGGCCAGCGCGCGGGCCACGGCCAAGCCGACGATGCCGGCACCGACCACGAGGGCGGTTGTGTTCTTCATGGGGATGGACTCAGACGGAGGCGAGTGCCGGCATGCGGGCCAGGCGTAGCGCCTTGTGGTGGAAGTACAGCAGCGACAACAACAGGCAGGCACCGCCCAGCAGCGACAGATGGATGACCGCACTGGAGAAGAAACGCACCCACGACAGCTGCAGGCCGGAGAATTCGTGGCCGAGCAGGACCAGCACGCTGCCCAGGTAGCCGAATGCATCGGCCAGGTACATCACGAAGCCGACGTTGCCAGCGACCTTGAAGGTGGCGATCAGGCGTTCGAAGAACACGCAGTTGAACGGCACGTAGGCCAGGTACAGGCCGAAGCCCACCAGGCCCAGCCACGCCAGCGGATGCAGCATGCCCTCGCGGAACGCCAGCGTGCTCAGTCCTGCAGTGGCCAGGCCGATGAACATCAGCGCGTGCAACGCCATCAGGCCGTTGAGGTTGTTGCGGAACCAGGTCAGGCCGGCGGTCAGTGCCAGCACCGCGAACGCCACCGGCGTCTCGATGGCGGCGAACACGCCGGCGCTGCTACCATAGCCCAGCTCGCGGAACAGCTCGGCCTCGAAGCTGTCGCGGAAGTCGCGGACCACGGTCAGGCACACATAGCACAGGATCATCAGTGCCAGCCCCGGCAGGAAGCGGCGCACGAAGGCACGGCGCTGCGTGCGATCCATCGGCAGGCGTGGCGAGCGCTCGCGCAGGTCGGCGGCATCCGGAGCAGGAATGCGTTCGAGCATGCGCACCGACACCAGCAGCAGCGGCAGGAACAGCAACCCGCACAGGAACGGCATCCAGAACTCGCTCACGCCCTGCAGCAGCAGCCACTTGCCGACCGACTTCACCACGCCGGAGGCCATGATGAAGCTGGAGGCGAGGATCGCACCCATCGCTTCGGTGGTCCGCCGCCCTTCCAGGTAGCTGAACACCAGGCCCCAGACCATGCCCAGCGGCAAGCCGTTGAGGAACAGGAACGGGATGTTCCAGGGCGCCGGCACCAGCGCGAAGCCAAGCAGGGCCAGCCAGGAGATGCCGATCAGGCCCAGCAGCAGGCTGGCGCGGCGCTCGGCGCGCAGTTCGCCGATCACCCGCACGCCGATGAACTTGCTGCACATGTAGCCCAGCACCTGCGCCACCACCAGCCACACCTTGTAGTCGGCGCCGAACAGGTGCTGGCCATCGAACGATGCGGCGGCGAATGGCTTGCGGAAGGCGTACATGCACGCATAGGTGGACAGTGCGGCACTGCCGGCGAACACCGTCAGCGCCAGCGGATGCCCCTGCAGCCGCGCCCGCAGCGAGGGCCGGCTCATGCAGCGGCGACCGTGCCGGAACGTGCCAGGCCGAGCAGCGCCGGCAGGCGCTCGAGGTGGTCGATGATGTGGTCCGGACCATGCGGCAGCAGTTCGGCACGGGTGAACGCGCCAGTGGTGACCGCCACGTTCAGGCCGACACCAGCATTGCGCCCTTCATTGATGTCGACCTCGGTGTCGCCCACCTTCACCACCGTCGCGGCATCGTCGACGCTGGTGCGCTGCATCAGCGCCTGGATCATGTAAGGTGCCGGTCGACCCGCCGGCACCTCGTCGCTGGCCACCAGCGCATCGATGCGATCCTGCCAGCCGAGCCGCTCGATGATCACCTCGGCGATGTCGCGCGAGAAGCCGGTGTCCAGGCCGATGCGGATGCCATGCGCGCGCAGCGTTTCGAACAGAGCCTCGGCACCCGGCAACGGTGCGATGCCCGGCGCATGGCGATAGCACTCGAGCATGCGCGCCACGAAGTCGGCGTGGATCGGTGCCACGCGCGGGTCGTCCACCGCGGTGCCCAGCAGCCGCGCGATGGCCTGTGGCTTGGGGTAGCCCATCAACGGGCGAACGTCCTCCACGTCGATGGGGTGGCCGGCGGCGGCCATCGCTTCGGCGAAGGCGCGGGCGACCAGCCCCGGGTCGGCAACGGTGGTTCCGGCGATATCAAGGACGACGAGGCGGTAGCGCATGGCGGCAGGTGGTGTTGAGCGGAGGTGCCCAGCTTCGCCGCGACCGGCCACACGCTGATGACAGCGCCCGGACAGGCCGGTGCACCTGTCTAGCCGTGCGGCCCCTGCGCTGCCATGTGCCGCACGTGCTCGGCGGCCTGCGCATGCAGCCAGTCGCGGAAGGCGAGGAAGCCACGATGGCTGGCCGAGCGCTGCGGGTACACCAGCCAATGCGGCCACGCCGTCTTCAGTCGCAGCCTGGACAGCGCGACCAGCTGGCCGGATTCCAGCAGCAGGCGTGCCCGGGTCACCCGTCCGAGCGCCACGCCTACGCCGTCCAGCGCCGCACGGTGGTGTGCCTCCGAATCATCCAGCACCGCCACGAAGCGCGGCGGAGGGTTCTGCCCGCTCAGCGCGAACCAGGCACCCCATGCGCCGTCGGGATCACCCAACAGCGGCCACTGGTTCAGCGGCACGCGGTCGATGCCGCCCATGCGTTCGATCAGTGCCGGGCTGGCCATCGGCAGCAGCCACTCGTCGAACAGCGGCTCCACCACCAGGCCCGGCCACTGCCCGCTGCCCAGCCGCAGCGCGGCGTCGAACTGGCGCTGCCGCTCGAAATCAACCAGGCGTTCACTCGACTGCAGGTTGATCTCGATCTGCGGGTGCTCAGCTACGAAGTGACCCAGCCGCGGCACCAGCCACGCCGACGCCATCGACGGCACCGCGCTGATCGTCAGCACGTGCTCGGCGCGTGCGGCATAGGGCTGGAAGGCCTCGTTGATCGCATCCAGATGCGGGCCGACCTGGTCGAGCAGGCGTTGCCCTTCCAGGGTGAGGGTGACGCCACGCGGCTGGCGGACCAGCAGCGGCTGTCCCAGCCGCTCTTCCAGCTGGCGCATCTGATGGCTGAGCGCGCTGACGGTCACATTCATCGACGCGGCGGCGCGCGAGAGGTTGCCCAGCCGGGCGGCGGCCACGAAGCCCTGCAGGGCATGGAGCGGAGGGCGGGACATCAGGCTTGAATTCCTCTCAAGGCATGCTTGCGGAAATGTCGCTTTTTGCCTGCCCATGCTGCCCGTATCGTGCAATCCACTCAAGTGGAGGCACGCTCATGAACATCTACAGCAGCCTGTTGTTCCTGCACGGCCACGTAGCCAACGCCGAGCTGGCACGGCAGCTGGCCAGCCCGTCTGCACCTGCCCCGCAGTGCGCGCGGCAACCGGCCGCGCCGGTTCAGCCGCCGCGAACCCGTTGAACGCTCCTCAACCTGCATACCAGCGTTGGACGTGTTCAGGCAGCCACGGCATCGGATCGATATCCAATGCCCGGCAACCGTCGAGGGTGTCACGCAGCGCGCCCTCGCCGGGGCCACCGGGCATCCGCAGGCCTTCCTCTTCTGGAAGCTGCACCGCAGCCCAGTCGTGCAACCGGTCCATGCGCAGGCGCATCGCCGCCCGCAGCCACGCCTTCAGTGGATAACAGCGATAGCCTTGTTCGCCCAACGCGGCAATCGCACGCGACAACGCCGGGTTGGCACCACGTACCCATTCGGTACGACCTCCAGCCTTGTCCTGGACCGTCATCGGCGCCGGTGCGCGGTGCGCCTTGAACGGCGAACGCAGCTGCAGCTCAAGATCCCGCGCATCACGCTCGCTTTCCGCTTCCACCAGTGCACCGGCGTCGAGGTCGAAGAACTCGAACCAACGCCGGTGCAATGCGCCGATGCGTCTGAGCGGATCACGTGAAAAGCCGATCTTGGCGTAGTCCTCCCAGGCACAGGGGAAGACGTAGGCGAAGACACGACCGTCGATGCGGATATCGGATTGCATGTGCGCAGGCTGCCTCGACAACAGCCCGGGTGCAACCGGGCGTTACCGTGGACGCTGCAGCGCCTCCTGCACCGCCGCAGCCACGTCGGTGTTGTCGATGTAGCTGCCGTCGTTCCAGCGCACATGCTGGCGGTAACCGGCATCGACACCCCGCACGCGCTTTGCAAGCAGCTCCGCGCCAGCGCCCTTTGCCCACAGCGGCACCAGCGCATTGGAATGGTTGCCGGTGGGGCGGAAGCTCATCCCCGGCATGCGCCCACGACCCTTGTTGCGTACCGGCTCGAAGGCAACGTTCTGTGCATCCGGGCCCATCGGCATGCTGTTGTCGTGGTCGGTGGTGACGATCAGCAGGTTGCGCTCCCAACCACCGTTGCGCTCGATCCATTCAACCACTGCCGCCACTGCGTCATTGAACTCCACGGTTTCCTCGATCAGGCGGCCGTATTGCGGCTGGTCGCTGCATTGGCCGTAGTGCCATTCGGTACCGCAGGCGCTGGTATGCGCGGCCCAGTCGGTGGCCCCGCCTTCCACCATCAGGAACAGGCCCTTGGCCGAACGCTGCTGCAGGAACTGCAGCGCGCCGCGCGTCATGGTCGCAAGATCGGGCACGCTGTCGATCTTCCTCACGCCGGAAGGCGTGGCCGCATCCTTGCCCAGCACCTGCAGCTGGCGCGCCTGCTGCAGCGTATTGGCCACGCGCGGCACGCCAATCAGCGGCCGGTCGGCCGGCAGCGTTCCCTGCGCCAGCGCAGCGAACGCTTCCTTGCTGCGGATAAGGCGCCACGGCCCCGCCGGATTGCCGGCAATGGTGCTGCCCGCTTCCAGCTGCTGCCAGTCCTGCTGCGACACCCATTCCCACGGGTTCGCGCAGCCCTCGGCCTTCGTCGCACCGGCACCCTCATCGCAGGCGCGACCATCGACGCTGTAGCCGGGGCCGCCGGTGCCCATCACCAGGTCCATGTGGCCCTGCGCCAGCATCTGGTGCGCAATGGCGTGATAGTTGTTGCGCGATGCGTTCTGCGCCGCGAACGCGGCCGGCGTGGCGTGCGCGAACGGCACCGAGGTCACCACGCCGGTGGCCATGCCCAGCCGCTTGGCGCGCAGCGTGTTGAACTCGACCGCGTTGCCATCGTTGTTGTAATTGATGGCGTTGTTGTAGGTCTTGATCCCCGAGGACAACGCCGTACCCGCCGCCGCACTGTCGGTCGCGACCGCCGCCAGGTACTGGTAGCCGGCGAACGGCAGGTCCTGCGCCGGCACTGGGGTTTCGTCCCACGCCCTGGCTGCGTCGTAGCCGAGGGCCTGTGCGTGATCGCGGGTCGGCTGGCTGCTGGCGTTCAGCGGGAAAGTGGTCACCGCCAGGCGCTGTGGGAAATCGGCATAGGGTGCGCCTTCTCGGCTGCCGTATTGCCAGTAGGCGGCCGCGTCCCAGGTACCCCAACCGGCACCGTCATTGATCATCACGATCACGTTGTGCGGGCGGGCTTCGGCGGAGGAAACGGCCTCGGCGCGCAGGTTGGGCTGGCAGCCGCCAAGCGCGGCCAGCGCGAGCAGCAGCCAAGAATGAAGCCGGCGGCGAGGAACAGGTGCAGTCATCGGATATCCCATCGGGCCATCGGCGGCCCACGATGACGATACGTTATATCGTTTCAATATTGCAGCTTGATGCAGCCGCCACGGGCTATCCTGCAGGCCCTCCTCCGTCGCCGTCTCCATGCCGTCTCCTGCTCCTGCGCGCGCGCCGCTGTCCTCGATCACCCTCGATGCGGCAACCTTCGCGGTGATCCACCAGCACCACGCGGACGTCGCGCGGCAACCGGCCTCGCTGACCAAGCTGATGACGGCCTACGCCGCTTACGAATGTGTCGAAGAGAACGGAAGGGCGTGGGACGAAGCGGTCATCATCGCCGCCGAGGATGTGCATGCGGTGGCCGACGATGAAACGCGCATGGGCCTGGTGCCCGGCGAATCGGTCAGCCTGGCACGCCTGCTGGAAGGGCTGATGATCGTCTCCGGCAATGATGCGGCGCTGGCCATCGCGCGCCATCTGGACGGATCACAGCCTGCGTTCCTTGACCGCATGAACCGGCACGCACGCCAGCTTGGCCTGCGCGACACCTGGTTCGCCAGCGTCTCCGGCATCACCACGCCGCACCATGCGTCCAGCGCGCGCGACATGGCAGTGCTGGCCGCCTGCCTGCTGAATGACCATCCGCAGATACTGGCCATCACCGCGCAGCGCGCATTCGCGCATGGCAGCTTCAGCCGCAGCAACCAGAACGCACTGCTTGGCGAAGACGGCGTGGATGGATTGAAGACCGGCTACACCCAGGCCGCAGGCTTCTGCCTGGCCGCCACCGCATGCCGGCCGGTGCCCGGGCACGACCCGCCGGCCCGCCTGATCACCGTGGTACTGGGTTCTGAAAGCCGCGACGCGCGCGACGCTCTGGTGCGCGAACGGCTGGCCGCCGGGTTCGCGGCACTGGCCGGCAACACCGCCAACGCCTGAGCGGCTCAGCGCCGCTTGACCGTCGCTACGATCAAGCGCTGCAGCTCGGCTTCGGCAGCGGCCTTGTCCAGCGCGCCGGAAGCCACGGCTTCGGACAAGGCTTCGGCCGCACCGAGAATCGCCCAGCGTCCCGCCAGCGGCACCGTGCCATCGGCAGCGAACGGGCCCAGCCAGGTGTCGCAGTTGTCGATGAAATCCTGCTGGTAGCGCCGCCGCACCTCGTGCAGTTCCGGTGCGCCGACCAGTGCGGCGAGGATGCCCTGCACTTCACTGCCCTGGCTGAGGATGCAGTCGATGTATCCGGAGGCGATGGCCGCCGCGCGATCGGCCAGCTGCGCCCTGGCGCGGCCGATGCGCTCGTTGAAGACCCGCGTCTGGCGGCCGTCGTAGTCATCGTAGAGCGCCGCCAGCAACCCATTGCGGGTGACGAAATGGTCGTAGGCCACCGGCTTGGTCACGCCGGCTGCCTCGGCCAGCCGCCCGAGCGTCAACGCGTCGGTGCCTTCGCCGCCCACCAGTGCCCAGGCCACATCCAGCAACTGGCGGGCGCGTTGCTCGCGGGTCAATCGGCGGCGCGTGGGTGCGGCATTGGCAGGCATCGGCAGGGCACGGCGGTCAGCGCATCGGAGTACCGATTTTACGGCCGATCGCCAGCGCGGTCTGCAGATGCGCTTCGGCCGTACCGGAATCGGCGTCCAGCAGCAGATCGGATGACAGCACGCGCGCGCCGCAGTAGTCGAAGATGCCCATGTCGATCTGGGCCTTCATCGCGGCACCGTAGCCGCGCCGTTCGATCATCTCCGCGCCGGCTCCGCCGATGCCGACCAGGTGCACATGCAACCACTGCAGCTTTTTCCGTACCTTGCCATCGGCACCGTCCTGGTAGGCCCAGCCCTGGGTGAACACGCGATCGATCCACCCCTTCAGCAGCGCAGGGAACGACCACCAGTACAACGGGTAGACCAGTACCAGCGTGTCGGCAGCCTCCAGCCGCGCCTGCTCGGCGGCGACGTCGGCGGGAGCTGCGCCGGTGCCACGGAACAGCGCCTGGTCCTGTCGGGTGAAGCGTGGATCGAAGCCTTCGGCCATCAGATCGGCGTGGGTCACGCTGTTGGCGGTATCCGACGCGGTGATCGCGTCGCCGATACGCCTGGCGACGGCCTGGGTCAACGCGCCGGATTCAGGATGGGCGGTAACGATGAGGGTGTGCATGGGGGATGTCCGGAATTCACTAACTACCAATAGTAAGTAGAGACGCCCGGGATACCAGCACCATGGGTGGGACGCTGTTTCCGCATCCACCGTATAGTGCGGCGGTTGCCGCCGAGATACCCGACGATGCACCGATATCTGCTTGCCCTTCTGCTGGCCCTGCCGATGGCAATGGCCGTTGCGCCAGCGCTGGCCGGTGAACTCAGTCCGGAAGACTCGGTCGCATTGCGCAAGGAGGTGCAGGCGATGATGGACGCCTTCGCCCGGGGCGATACCGAGCTGATCATCGCGCGCACCCATCCCAGCCTGAAACAGCTGGCCGGCGGCGACGAGGCCTATGCGCGGGCGACCCGCGATACGGTGAAGGCACTGCGCAAGGCCGGCGTCACCATCATCAGCGACGAAGCGGGCGTGCCGGGCCGCACCTATGCGGCCGGTGACGAGGACGTCTGCTTCGTACTGCGCCAATCACTGCTCCGCGTGCGCGAGGCGCCGATGCGCAGCACGTCATTCATGGTCGCCGTACGCCGTGTCGGCACGAGCCAATGGAATTTCATTGACGGTTCCACGCTGCTGGACAACCCCGCGCTGCTGCGTCAACTGCTGCCGGCTCTGGAACCTGGCGTGACGCTGCCCAAGAGTGGGATGGAAGCGCTGTAATCGCAGGCACATCCATCCAGGCATGGCGTGGAGCTTCTGCCCGCCTGCTGGCCTGGGGCCCGCGCCGAGGCTGCCGTCAGCGAAACAGCGCGTTCAACGCAGCCCCGGAAGCCGCCTGCTGCAGGCCATCGAAGCGGCCGTCCTGCACGATCGGCTGGGTCGCCTGCATCAGCCCACCCCATGCCGCGCGCGCCAGCGCACCGCCCAGGCTGACCCGGCGCACGCCGAGTGCAGCGATGTCCTGCAGGCTCAGCGGTGTCGGTCCACCGACCAGCAGGTTCACCGGCTTCGATCCCGCAGCGGCAACCACCGCACTGATCTGCTCGCGCGTGCTGATGCCCGGCGCGTACAGCACATCGGCACCGGCCTCGGCATACGCACGCAGGCGCCGCAGGGTGTCCTGCAGGTCCGGTACGCCAACGAAGAAATTCTCGGCGCGCCCGACCAGCAGCACGTCGCCACCCGCGCGGTCGATGGCTGCACGGGCAGCGCGCAGGCGCTCGACCGCCTGGTCGATCGGGCGCAGCGGTGCATCGGCCACGCCGCTGGCATCCTCGATCGACAGCGCCGCGATGCCGGTGCCGATCGCTGCCGCCACCGCCTCCCCCACGGCCTGAGGCGTGGCGCCGAAGCCATCACCGAAATCGGCGTTCAACGGCAGCGGTGTCGCTGCCGCCATCAGCCGCAGATGTTGCAGCGTGGCCTGCAGCGAAACCGCCCCATCCGGCCGCCCTTCACTCCAGGCGCAACCGGCACTGGTGGTGGCCAGTGCCTGGAAGCCCTGGCGCTGCAGGTAGCGGGCGCTGCCCACGTCCCACGGATTGGGCAGCACGAAACAACCGTGTGCATGCAATTGGCGGAAAGCCACGCGCTTGCGTTGGGTGTCGGCATCAGGCGAGGTCATGGCGGGCTCCGGGGCGGCAGACCTGCACCCTAGCCCGCCGCCCGGCCGCGCTCAATGGCGATGAAGGCGGCCGTGCATGAAGTGATACCGGCTGCTTATTGGACACCACCGTGCGCGCTGCCCGAGCGTGCTTGCCTGCCCACACAGTGCCACCACGGAGCCTTCCATGCAGCCGGATCCGCAGCCCCCCGTCGACGCCGGCGACGATGACGCCCACTGGGCCGACCTGCTCTCGCCCGCACGACGTCGACTGATCGCATCAGCCGGACTGGCTGCCGGCGGCCTGGCCAGCGCGTCGACCGCCACCGCCGCCGCGCGCAGCGACAGCGCGGTGAACACTACCGAGCCCGGACGCCCCGGCTTCCGCGCCATCGTCCCGCCGACGCCCGAAGGCCGCAGCCCCTGGGGCCTGGCTACGGCAAGCGAGCCCACCCCGCGCCCGACCAGCGTGCGCCCTGGCGAGGCCACCCTGCCCGCCCGGCCACGCGCCTACACCGACATCAAGAGCTATCACGCGCATATCTACTTCGATGAGGACAGCTTCGAGAAGGCCGCGCTGCTGCGGCGCTGGGCGGCCGAGCGCTTCCCGGTGGAACTGGGCAACTGGAACCTTGAGCCGCGCGGCCCGCACGTCACCCCGTCGTTCTACTTCGGCTTCACCAACGACCTGCTGCCGGTGCTGGTGCCCTGGCTGCAGCTCAACAGCCTGGGCCTGACCATCCTGATCCACCCCAACACCGGTGATGGCCGTGCCGACCATCTGTATTACGCGTTATGGGTGAACCGCGCGCAGCCGGTGAATGCCTACAACTGGCCAGCGCCGAAGCCCGGGGAACGGGAACCGCTGGAGGAGGTGTTCCCGAACGTGGTGCCGACGGTGCCGCTGGAGACCTGAGCAATCGAGCATCCATCCACGCATGGCGTGGATCTACGGCGTCACGGGCCATTGCAGCATCCGTCATCGTCCGGCCTTGCCGCCATCGTCGGCCTACGTGCCTGCATCCCCGGCCAGCACGCCATTCAGCGCGCCTTGATCCAGCGCCCGCCGTACGGCCACAAGCGCTTCGGCGAATTTCAAACAATCGATTGAAACGCTGCAAACTTCGCCGAACTGGACAGTATCCGCCGGTTCCGCCAGACTGCCGCCCTTTCCCGTCTTCCGGATCCCATGGCGAAGCTGCTGGTCCTGCACGGCCCCAACCTCAACCTGCTCGGCACCCGCGAGCCGGAGGTCTACGGCCACACCACGCTGGCCGACATCGACCAGGCCCTGGCCGCCCAGGCATCGGCTGCCGGGCACACCGTGGAGAGCCTGCAGTCCAACGCCGAGCATGTACTGGTGGACCGCGTGCAGGCCGCACGCAACGACGGAACCGCGTTCATCCTGATCAACCCCGCCGCCTTCACCCACACCTCGGTTGCCCTGCGCGATGCGCTGGCGGCGGTGGCGGTGCCGTTCATCGAGATCCACCTGTCCAACCCGCACACCCGCGAGCCGTTCCGCCAGCACAGCTACTTCAGTGACAAGGCCGTGGGCGTGGTCTGTGGCTTCGGTGCCGACAGCTATCGCTACGCGATGGACGCGGCGCTGCTGCGCGTGCAGGCGGCCCGCGCGTGATGATGCTCCCAAGAGTGGTTGCCGGCATCGTGCTGTGGGCCGGCGTGTGCAGCGCCAGCGTCGCCGCCGAGCGCGCGGCCGCAGGCATTGACTGCGCGCAGGCCACCGGTGGCTACGAGCGCGACATGTGCGATTCCGATCGCCTGGATGATGCCGACAGCGCATTGAACGCCGTCTACATCCAGGCGCGCGGCGAACTGAAGGCACAGGCCGCCGATGGCAGCTGCAGCCGCTGCGCGGCGGCCGAACAGCACCTGGTGAAGGCCCAGCGCATCTGGATAACCCTGCGCGATGCAGACTGCGAGGCGGTCTACGCCTTCAATGCAGACGGCACCTCGCGCAACCCTGCGAAGATGCAGTGCCTGATCACCCAGACGCGCGACCGTACGCGGCAGCTGCGCGAGTTCTACGAACTGCTTTGACCCGAGTGCAACCGCACTCCCCACCACACTGACATCACGAGCAAAGAGGCCACCATGGATCTCCGCAAAATCAAGAAGCTGATCGACCTGCTGGAAGAGTCGAACCTGGCTGAAATCGAAATCAAGGAAGGCGAAGAGTCGGTGCGCCTGTCGCGCGCCCCGGTGGCCGGCTATGCCGCCCCGATTGCAGCCCCGGTGTACGCCGCTCCGGCCGCTCCGGCGCCGCAGGCGATGCCGATGCAGTCGCCGACCGAAGCCTCCACCGGCGGCACCGCCAAGCCGGGCCCGGCGCTGCCGGAAGGCCACGTGCTGCGCTCGCCGATGGTCGGCACCTTCTACGCCTCGTCCGCCCCGGACAAGCCGGCCTTCGTCACCGTTGGCCAGCAGGTCAAGGAAGGCGAAACCCTGGCCATCATCGAAGCGATGAAGATGTTCAACCCGATCGAGGCCGACACGTCCGGCACCATCGTCGCCATCCTCGGCGAGAACGGCCAGCCGGTGGAATTCGACCAGCCGCTGTTCGTGATCGGCTGAGGGGCACGCCATGCTCGACAAAGTCGTCATCGCCAACCGAGGGGAGATCGCGCTGCGCATCCTGCGTGCGTGCCACACCCTCGGCATCCGCACGGTGGCCGTGCACTCCACGGTCGATCGCAACCTCAAGCACGTGGCCATGGCCGACGAGTCGGTCTGCATCGGCCCGGCGCCGTCGCCGCAGAGCTACCTCAACATTCCGGCACTGATCGCTGCCGCGGAAGTCACCGACGCCCAGGCCATCCACCCGGGCTATGGCTTCCTGTCGGAGAACGCCGACTTCGCCGAACGCGTGGAAGAGTCCGGCTTCATCTTCATCGGTCCCAAGGCCGACACCATCCGCATGATGGGTGACAAGGTCGAAGCCATCCGCGCGATGAAGGCCGCCGGCGTGCCCTGCGTGCCCGGCTCGGGCGGCCCGCTGGGCGAGGACATCGTCGCCAACACCAAGATCGCCCGTGAGATCGGTTACCCGGTCATCATCAAGGCGGCTGGCGGCGGCGGTGGCCGCGGCATGCGCGTGGTGCACGCCGAAGCCTCGCTGAAGACCTCGATCGAAACCACCAAGAGCGAGGCCAAGGCCGCGTTCGGCAATGGCGAGGTCTACATGGAGAAGTTCCTGGAGAATCCGCGCCACGTGGAAATCCAGGTGCTGGCCGACGGCCAGGGCAACGCCATCCACCTGGGCGAGCGCGACTGCTCGATGCAACGCCGCCACCAGAAGGTGGTGGAAGAAGCGCCGGCACCGGGCATCACCGCCGAACAACGCGAGCAGATCGGCAAGGTGTGCGTGGAAGCCTGCATCCGCATCGGCTACCGTGGCGCCGGCACGTTCGAGTTCCTGTACGAGGACGGCCGCTTCTACTTCATCGAAATGAACACCCGCATCCAGGTGGAGCATCCGGTTACCGAAATGGTCACCGGCATCGACCTGGTGGCCGAGCAGCTGAAGATCGCCGCCGGCCAGAAGCTGTCGATCAAGCAGAGCGACGTGGTGCTGACCGGCCATGCCATCGAATGCCGCATCAATGCCGAAGACGCCGAGACCTTCGTGCCGAGCCCGGGCACCATCACCGGCTTCCATCCGCCCGGTGGCCCCGGCGTGCGCGTGGATACCCACATCTACAGTGGCTACCGCGTGCCGTCGAACTACGACTCGATGATCGGCAAGCTGATCGTGCACGGCCCGGACCGCGAAACCGCCATCGCCCGCATGCGGGTGGCACTGAGCGAAATGGTGGTCGATGGCATCAAGACCAACGTCGCCCTGCAGCAGCGGATCATGCGCGACAAGGGCTTCCAGGCCGGTGGCCAGAACATCCACTACCTGGAAAAGCGCCTCGCCGAGCGCAAGAACAAGCCGATCGCACTGACCTGATCGGCGGCAGGTGCTGGACATGGAAAGGGCGGGGATCTCCCCGCCCTTTTCTGTTTCCCTTCCTGTAGAGCCGGGCATGGCCCGGCTCTACACTGGCCGGCTCAGCGCGCGTCCGCCGCGGTCGCCGGGATCTGCGAATTGGCCAGCGGCCGCACGCCATTGGGCGAGGTCGGATCGACGATCACCATGGTTTCGGTGGAACCATCGGGCCACACCACCTGGAAGGTGCTGCCGGCCGGCAGTGAAGTGAACGGCATGCCACTCTGCGCGCGATAGACCGCAGCGACCTGGCTGGCACCGGCGCGACGCACGTCTTCCTGCGCCTTCACCGTGGTCAGTTCGACCTTCGACAGATGCCGGTAGCGATCCTCGTAGGTATCGATCATCAACAGGCCAACCGCGCCGGCCGAGTAGGCCACGAACAGCGCCACCCAGAACCAGAACTTGGCCCCGTGCAGGAATCGGCGATAGTTCATTGCTCGTTCCTCTTTCCAACCAATCGCTTGATCCATTCCTTCATTTTCCCAGCACCTTGCCGCGATACCGCAGCGTCATACACGAAATCCCGGAAATCCTGCGCCCCATCCTGCGAACAGATCCCTCCGTTCGCACAAAAATTGTTGACCAGCACGCTGTCCGCTCCACAAGCTAGACCGAGTTCACAGGCCGCAAGCCGCCATGCAAGTTCACTGAGCTGCTCGCCGGCCACCAGCCCGTCAAGCGCGCGGTCACCGGCAGCACGCACGCCCATGCCCGGCGCGATGGCCATGTAGGCCTCCGGGTCGCGCGAGGTGCGCACGCGCTCGACCAGGTCGCGGCGGTACTCGGCACTGTCGTGCAGCGGCTCACCTTCGGCGAACAGCGCTGCTTCCGCAGCCAGGTTGCCCTGCGCGGCCGCTTTGCGGCGCTCGGACAGCACCAGCGCCGCGCCCAGCTTGTCGCCCGGCACGAATCCGCCGCAGCGCTGCGCCACGCGCTCGCGCGCCTCGACCATCGCCGGCGCCGCCGTCAGGCCCAACCCACTCAGTACGTTGTTGTCCAGGCGGTAGCCGCCCGGATCGAGTGCGTACTGCGCGCAATAGTCATAGACGCGGCTGAGCATCCAGCGCGCCTCGTGATTACCGTTGTCGGCCTGTGTGCGCAGGCGCTGGGCGTAGGCATACAGGTCGCTGGCGTCTTCGATGTCGGCGCGCAGGTCCAGCGGCAGGCCCGACGGCAGCGTGTTGCCCCGCTCGAAGGCCGCCAGCCGTCGCGCCAGTGCTTCGGGCACCACCGGCAGCGGCGCTCCGCTGTCACGGCTGGCCACCGCCAGTGGCAGGTCCGGCGACGCCGACGGCGATGCCCCGCCCGCTGCGTGGCCGCTGGCCCGATACCCGGCCACGCCCAGCACGGCCACCGCCGGCAGCACGAGCAACCAGGTTTTCAGGGTCGGAGCGAAGGCCATCGGCGGCGGTGAGCGTTCACGGCGCACAGGAAAGCGCCGAGTTTAGCAAGGCCCGGCAGGCCTGTCTGAACTGCGCCCGTTCATCTCAAGGCGCCATCTCAGGCGATACGGAGACGCCCCGATGGTCTAGCATGGCCCCCTTTCCCGCGATTGCCCCCACCGCCATGCCGTTCCTGGAACTGACCCTGCGCTGCACCGAAGCCACCCAGCCCCGCTATGAAAATGCGCTGGAGGACGTCGGCGCACTGGCCGTCACCCTGCTCGATGCCGAAGCCGACACCAGCAACGAACAGGCCATCCTCGAACCGGGCGTGGGTGAAACGCCGCTGTGGGACACCCTGGTGCTGAGCGCGCTGTTCCCCGCCGACAGCAACGCGCTGTTGCTGCTGGCCGCACTGGAATCCTTCGACCCGGAACTGGACTGGAGCAATGGCAGCTTCCGTGCGGTCGAAGACGAAGACTGGGAACGCGCCTGGCTGGACCAGTTCCAGCCGATGGATTTCGGCAGCCGCACCTGGATCGTGCCGTGGAACCATGAACTGCCGGACGCTGCACAGGCCGCCGATGCCGCCGTGGTGCGGCTGGACCCGGGCCTGGCGTTCGGCTCGGGCACCCACCCGACCACCGCCCTGTGCCTGCGCTGGCTGGACCAGCTGGCCGTGGACGGCCAGCTGCAGGGCCAGCGCGTGCTCGACTTCGGCTGCGGCTCGGGCATCCTCGCACTGGCCGCGCTGAAGCTGGGCGCTGCCGAAGCGATCGGCGTGGACAACGATCCGCAGGCGCTGGTCGCCACCGCCGACAATGCCGAGCGCAATGGCGAGCAGGCCCGCATGCATGTGTACCTGCCGCAGGACGAACCGGTCGCCACCTACCCGGTCGTGGTCGCCAACATCCTTGCTTCGGCGCTGGATGCACTGGCCGAGCTGCTGGCCGCACGCGTCGCCGCTGGCGGTCGCATTGCCCTGTCGGGCATCCTGCATGGCCAGGAAGGCGAACTGCTGCAGCGCTATGCCGCGTGGTTCGACGATCTGCAGGCCACCCAGGATGGCGACTGGATGCGCATCACCGGCGTGCGCCGCGCCTGATCATGATTGAATGACCGCTGGATCCGAGCCCGCGCCCTGAACATGTCCGAGCCGAACTCGCCGCGCCGTCCCCTGGCCACCTTCCTGCGCCCCGCGCCGGAAGGCGAGGCTGCACCTGCGACCGATGCGCGCACGCTCGACCCGGCGGCGCATGGCATTCCTGTCGTGGAGACCGGCGACCCCATCGACGCGGCGTTGCCGCCGATGGCGGAGACGCGACAGATCGATGACACCGTCATCCTCGACGAGGCGGCCGTGATCGAACCCGTCCTTGCCGTCCCGGCCGCGCAGGCCGTGGCCGGCGATGCGCCGAGCTTCCTGGGCACTTCACGGCCGCGCGCGCTACCGACGCCGCGCTGGCACTGGGTGCTGGTTGCCGGGCTGGCACTGCTGCTGGTACTGCAGAGCGTGCTGGCCGATCGTGCGCGACTGGCCGCCGACGCCGGCAACCGCGCCTGGCTGGGCGCGTTGTGCGGCGCACTGCGCTGCAGCCTGCCGCCCTGGCACGAGCCCACCGCCTTCACCATGACCAGCCGTGAGATCCGTCCGCTGCCGGGCCAGCCCGGCGTACTGCAGGTGCAGGCCAGCATCCGCAACGATGCGCGCTGGGCACAGGCCTGGCCGGACCTGCGCCTGTCGCTGTCCGATGCCGATGGCCGGGTGATCGGCAGCGGCGTGTTCGCACCGGCGCAGTACCTCGGCGAGGCCCCCGGCGCGGCCCTGCTGGAACCGGGCCAGAGTGCGCGCATCGCGTTCCGCGTGCAGGAGCCTGCCGCGTCCACCGTCGCATTCACCTTCGACTTCCTCTGACCAAGGTAGAGGCGACCAGCCGTGGCAGGTCGGGCACGCTCGCGCTAGACTGGCCGCCACCACCTCGTCCGGCCGCGCGCTCCGCGCGCACGGGCCAACCAGATCGGGAACCCCCTTGAACGCTGTCCTCTCTCGTCCTGACAACAGTCGTGGCGCTCCCCGGCCACCGCTGCGTGAACACGTCGCCCAGTCCGTGCGCCGCTACCTGCGTGACCTCGATGGCTGCGACGCGGACGATGTCTACGAGATCGTGCTGCGCGAGATGGAAATCCCGTTGTTCGTGGAAGTACTCAACCACTGCGAAGGCAACCAGAGCCGTGCCGCCGCGATGCTGGGCATCCACCGCGCCACCCTGCGCAAGAAGCTGAAGGAATACGGCATCAGCGCCTGAGCGCGCGTGGGTAGTGGCGGGGGGGGGGGGGGGCGCGCGGGCGCGGCGGGCGGCGTGGGGGGGGGGGGCGGCGGCCCCCCCGACCCC